>CAZJAW010000059.1:1212-9544 GCA_964544035.1 uncultured Rhodobacterales bacterium | reverse complement strand
GGCTCCGCCCATAACGCCAAATGGCATGAAGGGTTTGCCATTGCGCGCGAGCATTCCAGGAATGATCGTATGCATGGGGCGCTTGCCGCCTTTCAGTTCGTTGGGGTGCCCTTCTTCCAGTGTGAAGCCCGCACCGCGGTTTTGCAGCAGCACGCCGTATTTTTCCGAGGCGATGCCTGATCCGAACCCGTGAAAAATGGAATAGATCAGCGAAACGACCATACCGTCGCGATCAACCACGGTGATGTAGATCGTGTCTTTGTGCACTTGTTCAGACACAGCCTTTGGGTCGGCCAAGGCGCGTTTTGGGTCCACTAATGCGGCCAATTGCGCGGCTGTTTCAGGCGCCAGCATATGTTCCACACGCGTTGTGTAGTCTGCGTCTCCCAAAAAGCGGTTGCGCGCGTCATAGGCGAGCTTGGCCACTTCGGCTTCGATATGAGCCCGTTGGCTGCTGAATGGGTCCATCGCCGCGACATCAAAATGTGCGAGCATATTCAGCATCAAATTGGCCGTCGCGCCGTGACCATTCGGTGGATGCTCGAAAAGGTCGATGCCTTTGTAAGTGCTACTGATGGGCGTTGCATCGCTACAAGCTGTGGACGCGAAATCCTGTTCAGTGTGTTTGCCGCCCAGAGCAGTGAGTGTCGTCAGAATGTCTTCGGCCACATCACCGGAATAAAACCCGTCGCGCCCCTGTGCGGCAATTTTGCGTAGAACCTTGGCCTGCCCTGGGGCGGCAAAGATCTGGCCGGCCTGCGGCACTTCACCGTTGATAAGGAAATGGTCGCGCGCAGCACCTTGAAGAACCCCCGCATCCTTTGACCAATCAAATGCGACGCGCGGGGCTACCGGCACGCCAGTTTCTGCATAATGGATTGCGGGCGCAAGGATGCGATCAAGGCCGATTTTTCCGACGCGTTCGGACAGGGTGCAAAAGGCATCCACAGCTCCAGGAATAGTGACGGCGTGCGGGCTTTGGACAGGGACATTGCTTTCACCGCGCGCACGTAAATCCGACGCATCCAATGCATTGGGCGCGCGGCCAGATCCGTTCAGCGCACTGATCTTGCCGGTGGCGTCTGACCACAAGACAAAGCAATCTCCGCCAATCCCGGTCATTTGAGGTTCGCAAATGCCCAGCAAAATTGCGCCTGCAATTGCGGCATCCATGGCGTTGCCGCCCGCCTTTAAGGTTTCGATAGCGGTTTGTGCCGCGAGTGGGTGCGAGGTTGCGCACATGCCCGAGGTCGCCAGAACGGGCGAACGGCCAGGAAGGTGAAAGTCGCGCATGTTGGAAGCCCCTACAATATTCAATGTTCTGGGCAGCGTAACCGCGCTGCCAGCGTTGTCCACTTGAATATTGGATCGGTAAGTTCCTCGGTGTCGAGCACTGGGTGGGGGCAAGAAAACACGACACCGAGGGAAGCTATATGCAGCTACAGGTACCTATGTGCCCTCAGATCAAGGCAAGAATATGGTATAGAAACGGCAGTTTCGCGAAAATGCGCCTCCAAATCTGTGATTTTTTAAAAAGATGGGAGTGCTTTTGACCAGTCAGCTGTGTTGTCTGCGGATCATTGTTCAGATCTAGCACAGCAATTATTGGTGGCGACCAGGGTTGCGTACACTGAATTCGGTTCTATTCGCATCGTATACTCAAGGACACGCTATGTCGGCCTCGAATACATAGCGCGCCTACATTGCCGCGCGTTCTAGAATTCCGGGCCTCATCTTTCTAGTAACTTAGTCGATTGCGACGGCCAGTCGCAGACTTAAGCGATTTTCTGGGTCGACCCGTTGGTATCGCACGTCCTTGGCCAGATCCTTGATCAAAAACCAACCGAATCCGCCTTCGGGCAAGTCATCCAAAGCCACATCTAGGTCAGCGGGCGCTCCCAAAGGAATCTGCCCATTTGGCATGCCACGTCCTTGGTCGACGACAGTTAGATGCAAGCCGTCCCTTTGTTGTTCGCAGGTTATGTTGATTGGCCCGGCCGGATCGCCACTTGGATAGGCATGTTCCACAATGTTATTGAGCGCTTCGGCCATGACCAATTCCACGGCGCCTGATTCCTCGATGTCCAAGGACAACGATACCAAACCATCTAATAGCTTTTTCAACGCGTCACGTACCGCGAGTTCACTGCTTTGGACAGAGATCCGGAATGCTGGCAGGTAAGAGGCAGTCGACATGGCCGAGTCTTTCAAAAGGAACGACAATTCAGGGGTTCAACTGTTCAAGAGCACCGTCCAATGTTGGAAAGACACTAAAAACGCTGTCCATTCGCGTCAGGCGGAACACTTTTTCAACTGTTGGGGTAAGGCCTGCGAGGGCCAGCTTACGCGAGTTTCCCATGTGTTTCATCGCGGCGACAATCGCACCCAAGCCGCTGGAGTCTATGAAATGCACTTCGCTGAGGTCGAGCACGACAACATCGCTGCCTCCATCCGTCGACTCGCGCATGGCATCCTTGAATTTAATGGCGACTGCCGCGTCTATTCGGTCGTCGAGGACAGAGACAACTTGCAGGGTTTTTTCTGATCGGCTGCGAAGTTCCATCTGTATCCTCACGTGCATTGTTGGTTCCATTGCGTGTCTAGAACGCAATCCTTACTATTGTGTTGCCACGACCCTCCAAGGAACAGCCTTATGAAAACAGTTATCATTGCCGCCGCGTCTCGTACCCCGATGGGTGGATTTCAGGGCGCGCTAACTGATATGTTAGCTGCACAATTGGGTGGCATCGCGATCAAAGCCGCTTTGAGTGATGCCAATTTGGCAACCGTGGACGAAGTGTTGATGGGCTGCGTGCTTCCCGCAGGACAGGGGCAAGCGCCTGCCAGACAGGCTGGATTCGCGGCCGGTCTGGGCGAAGAGGTTCCCGCCACGACGCTGAATAAAATGTGCGGCTCTGGGATGAAGGCAGCAATGATGGCTTTTGACCAGATCGCGTTGGACCACGCGGACACGATGATTGCCGGCGGCATGGAAAGCATGACAAACGCTCCTTACATGCTACCCAAAATGCGTGACGGCGCACGATTGGGGCACACGCAGGTGGTCGACCATATGTTCCTTGATGGGTTGGAAGATGCCTACGACAAAGGCCGCCTTATGGGTACGTTCGCCGAAGACTGTGCCGAAACCTATCAGTTTACCCGCACGGTGCAGGATGAGTATGCGCTGGCCTCGCTGGCACGTGCGCAGAGGGCAATTGCTGAGGGCGCATTCGATGGCGAAGTGACACCAGTCGAAATCACGACGCGCAAAGGGATTGTGACAGTCAAAGCCGATGAACAACCCGGCACTGCGCGGCCTGACAAAATCCCACAGCTGAAACCAGCCTTCCGACAAGGGGGCACAGTGACTGCGGCAAATGCGTCGTCTATTTCTGACGGGGCGGCTGCTCTTGTGCTTGCATCTGAGGATGCTGCACGCGCTCAAGACCTACCCGTCCGCGCACGCATTTTGGGCCACGCCAGTCACGCGCAAGCGCCCGGCTTGTTCACAACCGCCCCTGTGCCGGCGGCGCAAAAACTGTTGTCGCGTGTCGGCTGGGCGAAAGAAGATGTTGACCTTTGGGAAGTGAATGAGGCCTTTGCCGTCGTTCCGCTGGCTTTTATGCACGAAATGGGATTGGACCACGAGATCGTTAACGTAAACGGCGGTGCCTGCGCTTTGGGCCATCCCATTGGGGCATCAGGCGCGCGCATTATGGTTACGCTTTTGAACGCGCTCGAACGTCGCAACCTAAAACGCGGCGTCGCAGCCATATGCATCGGTGGTGGCGAAGGCACGGCCATTGCCATTGAACGCCCTTGATCCCTTGAAATTCCCAGTCCAACGACGCCCACGAAGGACAACTTAATGCCTGACTACACAACGCTTGCCAAAACGCTTCAAAGCCTGACGGAAGGCGAAACAGACACCGTAGCGTTGATGGCAACGGTCGCCTGCGAAGTGCATCATAGCGATGACCGCTTTGATTGGACTGGGTTTTACCGAGTGACTGGGCCCGAGATGCTCAAGATCGGGCCCTATCAGGGTGGCCACGGGTGCTTGCAAATCCCGTTTTCGCGCGGGGTCTGTGGTGCTGCGGCACGCACCGGCAAGGTGCAGCTTGTGGCAGACGTGGATTCGTTTCCTGGCCACATTGCCTGTGCCTCTTCCACGCAGTCAGAGTTGGTTATTCCTGTCAATGACCGAACAGGCGCGCTGATAGGGGTGTTTGATATCGACAGCGATCAGCCTGACGCGTTCACGGATAATGATGCAAACCATCTTAGCTTAATTCTTAAAAATATCTTCGAGACAGGTGAAAATCTGGATTGATTTTTCACGAATTCCGTCGTTACGTGAAAATCAGTTAAGGATTTTCACGACTCATGCTGCAGTCCGACTCCATAAACAGTGCCAGCCTCGGGGCTGATCTGCGCGCCCTGCGCAAGGCGCGAAGTATGACTTTGCAAGACATGGCGGATGCTTTGGGGCGTTCGGTGGGTTGGCTTAGTCAGGTGGAACGCGACCTTTCCGAACCCTCGGTCACCGATCTGCGAGAAATCGCAAAAGTGCTCGACATCGCGGTGTCTACCTTGTTCAGGCACCGAGCAGCACCGGCGGAAGAAGACGGGTACGTTGTGCGTGGTCGTGCGCGCCGACCTATTGGATCACGTACAGCCGGGCTCGTCGAAGAACTGCTGTCCCCTGACCTCACTGACGATTTCGAAATGGTGCACTCCACCTTTGAAGCCCACAGTGCAATCGAGGCCCCTGTAACGCGCCCGACGCAAGAGGTCGGTTACCTCATCTCGGGTCGGCTTGATCTAGAGATCGCAGGGCGCACCTTTACCTTGAACCCCGGCGACAGTTTCCGCATTCGCGGCGAAGCTTTTCGCTGGATGAATCCCTATGACACCCCAGCCGTCGCGATCTGGGTGATTGCGCCCCCGGTCTACTGATGTCGTTTGAGGGGTGGATCATATTCGCGCTGTTCTGGGTGGTGTTCGTGACCACGCCGGGGCCGAATGCAGTGAACTGTATTACGAATGGCATGACGATCGGATTTCGACGGTCCTTGATCGGAGTGCTGGCTATCCTGACGCAGGCAAGCCTGTTTTTGCTGCTTTCAGCACTTGGCATCACGGCGTTGATCGCAGCCTCACCGACGGCGTTTTGGGTGGCCAAGGTGATTGGCGCAGGGTTTCTGATCTATCTTGGCGTGCGGGGCTGGATGATGGCAAAAACACCGCCAGAACCGGCGGTTCATTCAGGCAAGTCGGTGTACTTGCGGGCGCTTGCCATCGCTACGATCAATCCAAAAAGCGTGGCGGGCTACCTTGCTGCCTTCTCGCAATTTGTGCAGCCGGATGTGCCGGTTTGGGATCAAATGTGGCTGATTGTACCGACAGCCCTGACGATTACCGCGATGAGTTACACGGGTTTCACCGCGCTGGGCGCAGGCATTGGCCGTGCGGCTTTGGGTGCTGTGTTCAACGTCTGGGTACGGCGTGTCATGGCGGTTTGTTTCATAATCTACGGTGTCCTGCTGGGTGCCACCGCAATACCAGGGAGGGTGTAATGCTGAAAGGAAGTTGCCTGTGCAAAGGCGTCATGTTCGAACTGACTGGCGAAATCCGCCCATCGGTGGCTTGCCACTGCATCCAATGCCGTAAAACCAGCGGGCATTACGTTTCTGCCACTCAAGTTGGACCGGAACATCTACACATTACCAAGGATGACACACTTGTCTGGTATCGTTCTTCGCCCGAGGCAGAACGCGGGTTCTGCAACACCTGCGGATCATCGTTGTTTTGGCGTTCTGACACAGACAACGGTGCAACGTCTGTGATGTCTGGCACACTGGACGGGGCGACTGGCCTCTCGACGGCTCAGCACATCTTTACCGCTTTCAAAGGCGATTATTATGACATCGAAGCGGGCGTGCCGCAGCGAGAGGGCTAGAACCATGAACGATTTTCCAACAACGGCCCGTGTGGTCATCATTGGCGGTGGCGTTGTCGGTACATCGACGTTGTACCATTTGGCTAAGGCAGGCTGGAGCGATTGCGTTCTGCTGGAAAAGAACGAACTGACGGCAGGGTCCACATGGCATGCGGCAGGCAACTGCCCGAACTTTTCGGGGTCTTGGGCCGTGATGAACATGCAGCGCTACGGGCTTGAGATGTACCGCACCCTTGCGGAAGACGTTGATTACCCGATGAACTACCACGTGACTGGATCGTTGCGGCTGGCCCATTCCAAAGAACGGATGCAGGAATTTGAACGCGTTTCTGGCATGGGACGTTATCAGGGGCTTGAGATGCCAATCCTGACACCTGATGAGATGACAGAACTCCACCCTTTTATGGAAACCCACGACCTAGCAGGCGGGATGTGGGATCCGCTGGATGGTGACATCGACCCGGCACAGCTGACCCAAGCCATGGCCAAAGGCGCACGTGATCTGGGCGCGCGGGTTGAACGGTTCTGCCCGGCCATGGGTATCGAACGCGACGGAGACGAGTGGGTCGTTAAGACCGACAAAGGTGACATTCGCTGTCAATATGTCGCCAACTGCGCAGGTTATTACGCGCAACGCGTCGGTGAATGGTTTAAGCCCTTTGGTGGGCGCACCGTCCCAATGGTGACCATGTCGCATCAATATTTCCTGACCGATGAAATCCCCGAAGTCGCGGCTTGGACCAAGGAAAAGGGCCACAAACTGCCGATCCTCCGTGACGTCGACATCAGCTATTACCTGCGCCAAGATAAAAACGGCCTGAACCTTGGTCCCTACGAGCGAAACTGCAAAGCACACTGGATCACACCCGAAGATCCGATGCCCGAGGACTTTTCGTTTCAGTTGTATCCAGACGATCTGGAACGGCTGGAATTTTATATCGAGGACGCGATGGCGCGCGTCCCTGCCCTTGGCACTGCTGGTGTGGGGCGCAACATCAACGGCCCCATTCCTTATGCACCCGATGGGTTGCCGCTGCTTGGCCCCATGCCCGGCGTCAAAAACGCGTTTGAGGGGCACTGTTTTACCTTTGGCATCGCGCAAGGTGGAGGGGCGGGCAAAGTTCTGTCTGAATGGATCATGCACGGCGAAACAGAGTGGGACATGTGGGCTACCGACCCGCGCCGTTACACCGGCTATGCCGATCACGATTATTCCTTGGCCAAAGCGCTTGAGACCTATGGCCATGAATACGCGATGCATTTTCCGCATCACGAATGGCCTGCAGGACGGGACAAGAAGCTATCACCGATTGATGCGCAGGTCCGTGCAGCAGGCGGGCAGATGGGGGCCTATAACGGTTGGGAACGTGCGAATTGGTTCGCCAAAGACGGCGATGACACCTCGCTTGAGGCCACGCACACCTGGGATCGCAGCGGCCCGTGGGCGCTACGCATCAAGGCCGAAGTTGAAGCGGTGCGCGACGGCGTTGGTGTCCTAGACTTGCCGGGTTTCTCCCGTTTTGAATTAAGTGGTGAGGGCGCTGCTGAATGGTTGCGGGGCCGGATCGCAGGCGCCCTGCCAAAAGCGGGGCGCATGACGCTGGGCTATTTCCCCGACAGCCGGGGTCGTATCCTGACTGAGATGTCGTTGATCCGACATGCTGAGGATCAATTTACCCTCATCACCGCGGCCACCGCCCAATGGCACGACTGGGATGTGCTGAACAATGCGCTGCCCACAGGGCTTACCCTGACAGAACACACTGACGCGTTGTCGACATTGATTGTGAGCGGACCCAAGTCGCGTGACCTGTTTGAAGGGTTGGACACAAAGGCAGACTTATCACTTGGCTGGTTGACCCATCAGGACGCGGTTGTGGCTGGTATCGCGTGCCGTTTGGTGCGTGTTTCCTTTGCGGGCGAATTGGGTTGGGAAGTACACGCACCCATGGGCGATATTCCCGCACTTTATGCGGCGATCACCGGCGCGGGTGCCGTGCCGTTCGGCATGTATGCGCTGAATTCGATGCGCATGGAAAAAGGCTATCGCGCATGGAAAGGTGATCTCAGCACCGACTACACGTTGTTTGAAGGTGGGTTAGACCGGTTCATCAAGCTAGACAAGCCACAGGATTTCCCCGGCAAGGCGGCGCTGCAAAATGAAAAGCAGCAAGGGGCCAAGAAACGCTTTGTGACGATGATTGTCGATGCAGGCGATCAAGACGCGCCTTACATGTCGACGATCTGGAATGGCGATGAGGTTGTGGGTGAAACGACTTCTGGCGCGTGGGGTTATCGCATTGATGCATCCATCGCTCTGGGTGTTGTGCGCACGGACCTAGCCACACCCGGCACGCAACTTGAGAT
>CAZJAW010000059.1:0-1112 GCA_964544035.1 uncultured Rhodobacterales bacterium | reverse complement strand
TGGATGGCGGCATGGGGCAGGAATTGGTGCACCGCGCCGGGGACAAGCCGACGCCGCTTTGGTCGACGCAAATCATGCTGGATCATCCTGGTATGGTCACACAAGTGCATGCCGACTTTTTTGCCGCCGGGGCAACCATCGCCACCACGAACAGCTACGCTATCCACCATGATCGCCTAAAGGACACCCCTGCCGAAGGTGCGTTTACAGCGTTGCACCAGAGCGCCTTGTTGGAAGCCCGGGCAGCACGCCGAGCGCATGGGTCTGGCCGCGTTGCAGGGGCTATTGGCCCGTTGCGGGCCAGCTATCGCCCTGACTTACACCCAGAGACAGACACAGCCGTTCCGCTGTTTGCCGAAGTGGCTGACTTATTGGCCCCCTCCTGCGATCTCTTGATTGGCGAAACGGTTGCCTCGCTGGCCCACGCGCGTGATATGCTTGCGGCCTGCAAACCCACTGGATTGCCAGTCTGGTTGGCGCTGACTGTCGACGACGCCGATGGTAGCAAACTCCGCTCGGGTGAACCTGTGGGGGATGCGGTGCCCATCGCCGAACAAGGCGGCGCCGATGCCATTTTGATAAATTGTTCCATGCCCGAAGCCATCACGCCTGCCCTAGCCAGCCTGAGCGGCACAAGTCTGCCTATTGGTGCCTATGCCAATGGGTTCAAAGAGATCACGGAGGGTTTTCTAAGCGACAAGCCCACTGTTGATGCGCTTTCGGTTCGCCACGATTTTACCCCTGAACGATACGCAGGCCACGTGATGGAATGGATCGACGCTGGGGCGACTATCGTGGGGGGCTGCTGCGAAGTCGGCCCCGCGCACATCGCCGAAATCGCCCAGCGCTTGCGTGCGGCAAACTACACCATCGTCTGAGGATTTTGCCTATGCCTGACCTTCCAAGCAAAGCCCGTGTTGTCATCATTGGCGGTGGCGTCATCGGCTCTTCTGTTGCCTATCACCTCACCAAACTGGGTTGGAACGACGTCGTGCTGCTTGAGCGCAAACAGCTGACATCAGGCACTACATGGCATGCAGCCGGGCGGATCCGCCAGCTGCGGGGCACAGCCAACATGACCAAGCCGGCCAAGTATTCCCAAGGGCTTGACG
>CAZJAW010000058.1:0-9578 GCA_964544035.1 uncultured Rhodobacterales bacterium | reverse complement strand
GCTCTTTGACTTCAACTTCGGACATGCCGCCAACGCGGATCACAGCAACACCGCCTGCCAGTTTGGCAACACGCTCTTGCAGCTTTTCTTTGTCGTAATCAGAGGATGTTTCCTCGATCTGGCCACGGATCTGTGTCACGCGAGCTTCGATCTCGGCTTTTTCACCGGCACCGTCGATCACTGTGGTCTCGTCCTTTGTGATCTGAACGCGCTTGGCTGTGCCCAGCATGTCCATTGTCACCGACTCGAGCTTCATGCCGAGGTCTTCAGAGATCACCTGACCACCGGTCAGGATAGCGATATCCTGCAGCATCGCTTTGCGACGATCACCAAAGCCAGGGGCTTTGACAGCAGCGATTTTCAGACCACCACGCAGTTTGTTCACAACCAAAGTTGCCAAGGCTTCGCCTTCGACGTCTTCCGCAATGATCAACAGTGGTTTTTGCGACTGGATCACTTGCTCCAGCAGTGGAACCATGGGCTGCAAGGACGAAAGTTTCTTTTCGTGCAGCAGGATCATGCAGTCTTCGAGCTCAGCCGTCATTTTGTCGGCGTTGGTCACGAAGTAGGGGCTCAGGTAGCCGCGGTCAAACTGCATACCTTCGACAACATCAGTCTCTGTTTCGAGACCTTTGTTTTCTTCTACGGTGATGACACCCTCGTTGCCAACTTTCTGCATCGCGTCTGCGATCTGACGACCGATTTCTGCTTCGCCGTTGGCCGAAATGGTGCCGACTTGGGCAACTTCGTCGCTGTCAGAAACAGGGCGCGACGCTGCTTTGATCGCTTCGACCACTTTCGTCGTTGCCAGATCGATACCGCGCTTGAGGTCCATTGGGTTCATGCCAGCGGCGACTGATTTCATGCCTTCTTTGACGATGGCTTGCGCCAGAACAGTGGCGGTGGTTGTACCGTCGCCTGCTTCGTCATTGGTGCGGCTGGCCACTTCTTTGACCATCTGCGCGCCCATGTTTTCGAACTTGTCTTCCAGTTCGATTTCCTTGGCAACCGATACACCATCTTTGGTGATGCGCGGAGCACCGAAGGATTTGTCCAGAACCACGTTGCGACCTTTGGGGCCCAGTGTAACCTTAACCGCGTTCGCAAGCGTGTTGACGCCTGCCAGCATACGGTTGCGGGCATCTGTGTCGAATTTGACGTCCTTAGCCATGTATTATCTCCTTTGAGAACTTGATTTTGGGGATCAGAAAAGCGTCGTGCGCTTACTCGATGATGCCCATGATGTCGGATTCTTTCATCATCAGCAGCTCTTCGCCGTCGATGGTGACTTCGGTGCCCGACCATTTGCCAAACAGCACTTTGTCGCCGGCTTTGACAGCCATTTCGATCAGCTCACCGCTGTCTTTGCGGGCACCGGGGCCTGCCGAGACGATTTCGCCTTCGCTTGGTTTTTCCTTGGCGCTATCAGGGATGATAAGTCCACCAGAGGTTTTTTCTTCGCTTTCCGTGCGGCGTACCAGCACGCGGTCATGAAGCGGTTTCAATGCCATCTTTGCAGCTCCTTAAGGCTCAAAGTTTCCCTTGTTGACCCCGCGTTCGGGGCCGTTAGCACTCAACAAGACTGAGTGATAACGAGCGGTAACTAGGCATGTGCCGAAGATGAGTCAACCACTCAATCTGTGCAAAATTTCTATGCCCACAAAATGCCTGCCGCTCCCAAGTGCTCCTCCCAATCAACAACAATCGATTTTGCGTTGGTTTAGCCTGTACGCAAAAGTGCCGTTTTGTTGTCACGTTCACGCCTAAAAGCAGCTCTACTTTGAGGGGAAATTACCTGCCGTAAAACGGCCCAGACGACCTGTGACCAAGGAAGACGCTCAGCATGGTTTTGATCTTTAGTTCATTTCTCCTGTCCTTCCGCGTTTTGGCGCGCGTTGCATTTCCAGCACTGGGAATATTACTGCTGTCAGTCGTTTTCTGGATCGTCGTGGGCATCTTTACCCTTGGGATCTCCGGACTGATCAGCGGTCCCGCAACTGCGGCCTTCCTATCTTTGGTAGGAATCCGTGCCGCATTGTCGTTTCAGGCACCATTGCCGTCGACAGAATTCAAATTGTTGGCAGCCTATAGCGTTGCCTATGGAGTCATGCTCGCTGTTGGGAAGAAGGCGCTAGTGACCGCCTCTATTCTAATCGCAATCTTTGCCACGACATGGAGCCTAGAAGGTCTTAGTTCAGCTTGGTCACTCGAGGATGCAGATCAAAGCGTGCAAACTATGTTCGTACTGCGCACCGTATCACTTCATGCCATACTGTCTGCAGCGCTTTTGGCGGCTTTGCCAGCAGCGCTCGCTGTTCCGATGGCGGGGATGGCACATTCGTTAAGTGCCGGTGCGCCAAGTCGCGGCATTTTCGAAGGCTTCGGTCGCAGCTTTTTGCCCCTCTTCCTTATCTTCTTTTTGTGCACATTCTTCCTGTTCTTCTTTCATATTTTCAGTTTCATCTTCATTCTCGTGCCATTCGCGCTGGCTAAAGCCTACGCAGACCTAGTCTCCTTTAATTTCTCTGCGATCGAAATTGATTTTGTGCTGAAAGCCGTGGGGGCTCTTCTTGCCCTAGGCTGGGTGAACGCGTGGATGTGGGCGGCTTCTGCATTGGCTTTCCGGAAGTACGAAGAAACCAATCCCGCTGGCCCCGCAGGACGGGCCAAGGCTGCTCAACCCGCACCTGAAATAGTCACGCAAGACATCCGCGCCCTGCGCAAAGCGCGCGGCTAAGGCCGCTACCCTTTGAAGGCATCGCCAATCTCGGCGGCGGCGGCGGCCCCTGCATCGGTCAGGCCATAGATGCCCTTATCGACCTTTTCGAACCAGCCATAGTGGTTGTCGCGCATCATCGTTGTGGCACGGGCAACGCCTGTTTCTTGCGCGACATCGGCACCTTTGCAGGCCCCAACTTCGAATAGATACACAGCCAGTTTCAGCGCATCTTGTCGGTAGGCGGTGACCAATCCAACGCGGGTCTGTCCACCATCGTTGGGATCACCCACGCGCCCTGCAAATTCTTTCAGCAACTGCCCTTGTTTGCGCGTGTTCTTACGTGGGGCATAAGGACCTGGGTCGCAATGAACCTGCACCAATGCATCGTTGATGCGTACTGTCATCAGCCCCAAACCAAGACGGCGACACAAGCGCGTCATATCTTTGATGGATTTTTGAAAACGTTTCCCCTTGCCGCGTTCGACCGCCATGTAAACGTCTTCCGACACCGAAAGACGCGCAACACATTGGTGCACAAGAGTGAGCGAAAAGCCCAGCTTGAGCTCCACAATGACCGGAGCCTCTGCGCCCCGCACAGCCACCACATCCGCCGCACCGACTTCGGATTTCACAACATAACCCTGCCCTTCAAGGAAGGCTTTGACGGCAGGATAAAGGTCAGTTTCGCGTTTGGTCACATCAGCTTTCATTGGCTTTGCGGATCGCCAAAGGAAACCCCACAGATGCGTCCTTGGCAAGGGCAGAGCGTCATCATCTTGCGACGCGACACCGCGTCTCATCTGCCCCACGTGACACCACGTTCAACCTTGCTATAAGGGCGCGAAAATCACACCGCTTTCAAAGGACGCAACGCAATGAGTACTCTCGTTTTTGGCCACAAATCTCCTGACACTGATTCCACAGGTTCACCCATCATTTGGGCTTGGTACCTAAACGAGGTCAAAGGGGTTGCCGCAGAACCTGTGCTGCTGGGTGAACCAAACACCGAAGCCGCTTTTGTGCTGAAAAAGTGGGACCTGCCCAAGCCACGCATCATCGACAGTATTGCGGCTGACCAATCGGTTGTGATCGTTGACACCAACAATCCCGCCGAGTTGCCCGACAACATCAACGACGCCGATATCACAGCGATCATCGACCACCACAAACTGGTGGGTGGCTTGGAAACCAAAGGTCCCATCGACATTCGCATCGAACCTTTGGCTTGCACCGCAACCATCATGTGGAAGATGATCGGCAAAGACATGGCGAAAATGCCAACGGCCGTCAAAGGCGCGATGCTGTCTTGTATCCTGAGCGACACGCTGGAATTCCGCTCGCCTACCACAACGCAAGAAGACAAAGACATCGCACATGATCTGGCTAAAGATTTGGGTGTCGATCTAAATGCTTACGCCTCCGAGATGTTTGAGGCGAAGTCAGACGTATCTGCCTTTTCTGACGCAGAATTGCTGCGCATGGACAGCAAAGAATATGCCGTAGACGGCACGCAGTTCCGCGTGTCTGTTCTGGAAACCACCGCACCCAAAATCGTGCTGGACCGCAAAGACAGCTTGATGACGTCCATGGTTGATGTCGCCAAAGAAGACGGTGCCGACGAAGTGCTGTTGTTTGTCGTCGACATCCTGAACGAAGAAGCCACCATGCTGATCCCCAATGACCGGGTGAAGGGCGTAGCCGAAAAAAGTTTTGCGGCGACTGTCACGGGCGACACCGTTGTGTTGCCGGGCGTGATGAGCCGTAAAAAGCAGATCATCCCGAACCTCAAGGTTTGAGTCTTGGCAGCTGCGGGGCATGTTCTGCCCCGCAGCCGCTACAACGAGAATACCGTCATCCAAGTGTTGTCAGCGGGCGCATAGCTATGTGCATCGCTCAGATGACGCAAAAGCGCAGGTATGTGGCGTGCTCCAAAAACGACGGCAATCCTGTTATGTGCATTTTGATGCAGCGCTGCGTCTAAGTGATTGATCACACAAGCATCCCGCGCTCCAATCAGTGCCCATAAGATTGGCGCATTTTTGCCCGCCCCCGCCAAGTGGTCTTCACGACTGGTCAGATCATCGACGATCAAGTGACGTGCCAATCGTTCGCGGCTGCCCGTCAGTCGTATCCAAATCACCGTGAGGTAGGCATCGCACGTATACAACAGACGCGTTGCGAAGGGCACTTTTGCCCATTGCTGTTCAAATACCTCGGACGAAAGGTCGGCGTTGCGAACATGGCCCCCAACGGCGAGCTTGGGTTGTTGCATTAGGCCAAGACGGGAAACACCTGCCCAGCGATACACACGGGTCAATCGACGTGCAACGCGGCCACCGACGCCTTCGATCAAAACCAAATCATGCGCCAAGGCATCGCTGGCCACCTGTTCAAAGAATGCAGACTCGCCGACGTGGACCATAGGAAAGAGAGTGATCCGCGTCTTGCAGGTGTCTGATGCAAGTTCAATGCGCGCGCTCCTAAGCCCGATAAATGAAGACTCAACAATCTGCATAATTCTGTTTAATCCGGTCTTTCTCGATCTGCTGTGATGTGACAAGAACATAGCGACCCAAACCGCAAGGAAAAACAAACCCTATGACCCAGATCATTTCGTCCCTTGCGGAAATTTCGCAACGCTATGATGCGCTTTTTGTCGATCTGTGGGGCTGTGTGCACAACGGCGTCCACGCCCTGCCCGACGCGGTGGCTGCATTGCAGGCCTATCGCAAAACTGGCGGCAAGGTTGTGCTGGTCACCAACTCACCCCGACCTCGCGCCGGTGTCACAAAACAACTGGGGCACTTCGGTGTGCCGGACGATGCATGGGACACCATTGCCACCTCGGGCGACAGTGCCCGTTCCGCCATGTTTCGCGGTGTGGTCGGTCAAAAGGTCTTTTTCATCGGGCAACCGGGAGAAGAGAAATTTTTTGAACCCATTGGCGTCATCAAGGACCCGATTGATGTGCAAATGGTGCCGCTGGATCAGGCCGAAGGGATCGTATGCACGGGGCCACAGGACCCAATGGCCGATCCAGACACGATGCGCCCGCAATTTCTGATGGCAAAACAGATGGGTCTGAAACTGCTCTGTGCCAACCCGGATATTGTGGTGGACCGAGGTGATGTCCGCGAATGGTGCGCAGGCGCTTTGGCACAACTTTATACAGAGATGGGCGGCGAAAGCCTGTATTTTGGCAAACCCCACCCACCGATCTATGATCTGGCCCGACGCCGCTTGTTTGAATTGGGCGCGGACATACCTGACAGCAATATTCTGGCGATCGGCGACGGCGTGTTGACCGATGTGGCAGGCGCCATGGGCGAAGATATCGATTCGTTGTTCATTTCCGGCGGGCTGGCCGCAGTCGAGACAAAAACAGACCAACAGCCAGACCCAGAGGCATTGAAGGCCTATCTACAAAAAGAAATGAGCGCGCCGAGCTTCACAATAGGACATCTGCGCTAACACTGCTCCACTCCCTCTTGACTTTCTGCGCGCGCAAAGTAATTAAGTTGCGCGATAGCCAGCAACGGCATCACAAAGTTACCGAGGCCAAAATGTTGGACAACCTGCCGCGCGGCACGATCTGTATCGAAGACATCGAAATTGGTATGACGCGCCACTTGCGCAAAGAAATTACAGATCGCGACATCGAACTGTTTGCCGAAGTGTCGACTGACCGCAATCCGGTGCACTTGGATGACGCCTATGCCCGCGATACAATATTTGCAGGTCGGATAGCGCATGGCATGCTGACGGCTGGGTTGATCTCGGCTGTGATTGGCGAGCAGTTGCCGGGACATGGAACAGTATACATGGGGCAATCGCTTAAGTTTCTTGCACCTGTACGCCCCGGTGACATGGTTTATGCAGAGGTCAAGGTGATCGACATCGACACTGCCAAACGCCGGGTGAAGCTGGACTGTCACTGTGCAGTAGAGGGCAAAAAAGTGTTGGTGGGCGAGGCGACGGTGCTCGCGCCTTCGCGGAAATTCGACTAATTTACCAGCCTGACTGTCTGGGACAGCATGTTTCTTGGCGGCTTTGCCTCTGATCAGTGTCGACATCCAATTTAGCCAAAGAACACGCGCTGGTTTGCTTGCTCTTGGCGGGTGGCGCAGCTAGGCATAGCCCCATGAGAATTGTCCGAGACTATCAGTTTGTTGAACCCGAAGATCGTGGAGCGAGCGCTGCCATTGGCAATTTTGACGGTGTGCATTTGGGCCATCTTTCGGTCATTGATCTGGCGCGCACCGCGGCACCTGATGCGCCTTTGGGCGTTGTCACCTTTGAACCACATCCACGGAAGTTTTTTGCACCGAACGCCCCGCCTTTTCAGTTGATGAGCAGCGCAGCCCGCGCCAGCCGACTGCAAAAACTGGGTGTCGAGCGACTGTATGAGTTGCCATTCAACGCAGGGATGGCCGAACTGGCCCCAGAGGCATTTGCCGCCCGTGTGATCCGAGATGGCTTGGGTTTGCGGCACGTTGTTGTGGGCGCGGATTTCTGTTTCGGGCGCAAGCGTGCTGGAACAACCGACGATTTATGCGCCTTTGGGGCTGAAATGGGATTTGGCGTAACCGTTGCACCGTTGTTGGAACGCGGAGCGGACACGGTGTCTTCGACTGCGATCCGCACGGCACTCAGCCAAGCACGCCCACGCGACGCGGCCTCAATGCTCGGCCACTGGCACCGGATTGAGGGCCCCGTGATTGGGGGCGAACAGCGCGGGCGTGAGTTAGGATATCCGACTGCGAACATGTCAGTTGATGGGCTGCATCCACCGGCCTTTGGCGTTTATGCAGTTTTGTTTGATGTCTTGGATGGCCCACATAAAGGGCAGTACCATGGCGTTGCGTCCCTTGGGGTGCGCCCGATGTTTGGCGAAAACCGGCCGAACCTCGAAACTTTTGTTTTTGATTTTTCGGGCGACCTATATGGGGCGCCCGTGTCCGTCGCCTTGGTCGATCACCTGCGCCCCGAGGAAAACTTTGACGGCCTTGACGCTTTGATCGCGCAGATGGATCGGGATAGCGCACAGGCCCGCACCATTTTGGCAGCTCTATGAGCGATCCGATCGCGAGCAGCGGCCTTGCCCCCCGGTTTTGGGAGAAAAAGGCGCTCGCGCAAATGAGCGAGGCCGAATGGGAAGCGTTGTGTGATGGCTGTGGCAAGTGCTGCCTGAACAAGCTTGAGGATGAAGACAGCGGCGAAGTCGCCCTGACCCGCGTCGCATGCCGTTTGTTGGATGATGCCAGTTGTCGGTGTGCCCATTACGAAAACCGCCATCAGTTTGTGCCTGATTGCATTGTTCTTAGGCCTACAAATATCGAAAGCCATTTGTATTGGATGCCGCAGACCTGTGCGTATCGGTTGCTGTACGAGGGTAAACCGCTGGCAGATTGGCACCCCCTTGTCTCCGGGTCGTCAGAAACCGTGCATGATGCAGGTGTGTCAATGCGCGGTCAGACATACAGCGAATACGATGTCGCCGACGATGATTGGGAAAATCACATCATCGAAGAACCGACCTAAGCGCGGTTTCCATTCATCCCAAATCTAGGGCGCGCTTAGAAACCGGGCGACGGTGTCGGCGACGTCTTTGGGATGCGTAATCGGCCCCATATGCCCCATATCGGGCAGCGTTATTTGTGTGGCATTTGGCAAGCGGCGAGCGATGGCGCCATTGATTGCCTCTGTCCACGGAGAGTTTGCGCCGCGCAGCAGCATCGCAGGCATCTGTGCCCTTTCAAATTGCTGTGGGGCCAATAGGCCCGCGTTATCGCCGATAATGAACGGGGCGGATTGTCGGATAAACCGAATGCGCGATGTCATATAGGTTCGAGTGGCTTCAGGGATCGCCTCCCACGGGGTTTCGTCACCCCAAGCCGCGTTAAAGACGCGCGCCGCGGTGTCCAGATCGCCTGCGTCCAAAGCACTTTCGAAATCAGCGGTTTCGCGCACGTAGGCGGTCGCATAGTCCGGGTCATCCGCCATTGCGGCGGCAAAAAAGACAGGTTCGAACATCACAAAGCGGCGCACACGCTCGGGATGGCGAATGGCAAGGCGCAGCGCAACCGTCGCGCCGAATGAGTGACCGATGATATCGATGGGGTCAGGACCGATGCGATCCAAAACTGACAGCGCCATTTTGGTGGCCGCGTCATGTAAATCGCCCTGACCATCCCAATCTGCAGACTTGCCATGACTGGGCAAATCAAAAGCATGGAATGTGGCAAGATTTCCCAAAGCCTCGCCCACGCCGCGCCAAGCGCCAGAATGGCCAAGCGAACAATGGATCGCCAAAACAGGCAATGCCCCGGACCCGAAGGTCCGGGTGTTGATCTTTGGGATCAAAGTTTACCCGAAAGGTGCAGGTCCAATTCTTCGAGTTTGTCCTGCCCCCAGAAACGCTGGTTGCCGTCTACGATATAAAACGGAGCACCAAACGCACCGCTGTCGATGGCTTCTTCTAGGTTGGCCGCATAGGTGTCGGCACCTTCCAGCAGGCCACTGTCGGCCAAGCTGGGGTCGAACCCTGCTTCGGTCAGGCAGGCCTTAACCACATCGTCCTCGGCAATGTTCTTTTCCTCAGACCAGACAGCCCGAAGGATAGCATGAACCAACGCGCCCAAATCTCCTCCTCCGGCATTTTGTGCTGCGATGATCGCGTAAGAAGACGGCGCTGCATTGGTCGGCCAATGGGCGGGCTTGAGGTTGAACGGCATGTTCAGCTTTTTGCCCTGACGCACCAATTCTTGTGCGCGATATTCGACGCGGTTGGGGTGGCGATCCTTAGGCGGCGTACCGCCTGTACGGGAAAAAAGCGCCATGATGTCGAGCGGCTTATAGG
>CAZJAW010000057.1:0-9604 GCA_964544035.1 uncultured Rhodobacterales bacterium | reverse complement strand
ATATATAGAACCAACCATGCCACGTTGTTGCGCAGCGACGTCCAAAAGTTCGGGTCGCTCCATAATTTGATATAGTTACCAAAGCCAACCCATTCAGCGGTGCTTTGCCCGTCGGCGGTATAAAGGCCGTTCCATTCATAAAGGCTCAGCCAGAGTGACTGAAAAATCGGAACCACCACGTAGATCGCAAAAAAGATCAGGGCGGGGATCAAGAATATCCACGGGGCGACAGCAAGTTTGTTGCGACGCAGCCAGCTTGGGGACGTGGGCACATGCGAAATGTCAGCCATGACACGCTCCTTTGTTCGGGGATATCAAAAGGTAAGGTGCACAATGCGCACCTTACGATGATTGAAACGGGCGCGCGTGATGCGCGCCCGATTGGTCTTACTTATAGACTTGGTCCTGAACACCATCGAGGCGCTCAAGGATGCCGTCCACTTTGGACGTATCCAGCATGAACTCTTGGAAGCCTTCCATGCCCGCTTTGGCCATTTCAGCTGGTGCATCACGGTCATAAAACTGCGCGATACCCGATGCGCTGTTCAACAGGGTGAACCCTTCCTGAATGAACTTGTCCTCAGAAATCTCAGCTTTGGCGTTGATTGGCAGCTGACCGATGGTTTTGTTCCACTGGGTCTGCACATCAGGGCGCGCAACAAAGGCCAGCCACTTCTTGGCATCTTCGACGTTCTTGGCGTTGGTCGGGATAAAGAATGCATCCGCAGGTGCTTCTTCGGCAGGCGCCACGTCAGGGTTGATGACAGGGAACGGCATAAAGTCGATCTGCTCTTCGGTCAGACCGGCGTTTTTATAGCCATCCACCGAAAAGTTGCCCATCACATACATCGCCGCGTCGCCATTGGCGAACGGCGCAATCGCGTCTTGCCAAGACATGCTGGCGTGGTTGTCAACAAAACCACATTCATTGATCAGCGTTTCCCAGTTGGCAAAGGTCGCCTTGATGCGGGGATCGGTGTACTTGATCTTGCCGGCCGTCAGGTCGTTGTGCACCTCATAGCCGTTGGTGCGCAGGTTCAGATAGTCAAACACACCCGCAGCCGTCCACAGGAACTTGGTCCCGATGGTGAATGGAGTAACGCCGTTGTCTTTCATCTTTGCACAAGCAGCCAAAAGTTCGTCCCAGTTCTGAGGCTCTTCCAGCTCCAGCAGGTCAAAGACGTCTTTGCGGTAATAGATGCCCCACTGGTAATAGCTGTAAGGCACACCCCAGATTTTACCGTCGCGGCTCATTGTGGCTTTGATCGCCGACAGATCTTCGTTGAAGCCATTGTCGGCCCAAACGTCATCCACAGGCTGGAACAGACCCGCATCAACAAAAGGTGCCATACGGTTGCCAGGGTACCAGCTGGTCACGTCAGGCGCATCAGCCGTCAGAAAGTTGCGGATCGCAGTCTTGTGCGCTTCGCGATCGTTGTTGTTGACGATCACATTGATGTCGGGGTTCTCTTTTTGGAACTGCGCTACGGCATCATCAAAGCCCTTTTTGGGGCCAGGGTTAAGATCGTCAAAGTTGATGACCAGATCAGCCGCAAAGGCGCTGCTGGCCATGGCTGTCAAAGCAATCGCCGCCGTGGCGGTTCTCAAATTCTGGAACATGGTTTCCTCCCTTAGTTCCGATTTCTCCCGTCGCGCAGCCTGTCTGAAAGCGGCTTGAACGGAAAGTCAGATTTCTTTTGACTTACAGTCTCGCTTCATGGAAGTTCCACATAGTGAAACCGAAGTCCAACTATTGGAACTATGCGGGGACACACCCCGCAGGTCAACAGATTCGTCGCTCCGGTTGAAAGGACCAAAAGCATGAACAGCGCAGCCCCCCGCTCTGGCGACGGCACAATAGGCAAAGCGCTTGAAGTGCTGGACCTTGTTGCGCAAGCGGAACGGCCTGTGCGGTTTTCCGAATTGTTGAGCCTGTCACCCCATCCAAAGGCGACGTTGTACCGTCTTGTGCAGACGCTAACCAACCTTGGCATGTTGCGTTATGACGTTGATCGCCAAACATATTCTCCGGGATTGCGCCTTGTGCAACTCGCACATGCGGCGTGGCGGCAAAGCAGCCTTGCCCCGATTGCGCGCCCGCATATGGATGCCCTCAGCGAGGCTTTGGAAGAGACAGTTCACCTTGCCCAACTCGATGCGGGGCAAGTGCTTTACGTGGACAAACGTAACGCCGCAGACCCGATCGAAATGTTCTCTCAGGCTGGCAAAGTCGGGCCCGGCTACTGCACAGGCGTGGGCAAAGCCATGTTGGCCTTCCTCAACGAAGAAGCGCTGGACACTGCCCTGTCCCAGCAGGCTTGGTTCGCGCACACGGCCCACACTCACACGAATCGCGCCAGCTTGATGACCGAACTCGAAACAGTCCGCGCAACGGGCGTGTCCTTTGATCGCGAAGAGCACGAACCCGGCATCATCTGCATTGCAGCCCCCATTCTGACAGACACAGGGCGCTGCATCGGCGCACTGAGCGTGACCACATCCACCGCGCGCAAGACGCTGGACGATCTTGCCCAACTTGCGCCGCACCTCAAATCCACCGCGCAACACATCGCGCAGGCAGCTGCCAGTTGGCAGTTCCCAAGTTCATAATTCCAACAGAGGACAACACCCAAATGAGCGGCGTGACACTCGAAAAGACCATCAAACGCTACGGCGCGACCCAAGTGATCCACGGCGTCGACCTAACAGTTGAGGACGGCGAATTCTGCGTCTTTGTTGGCCCCTCGGGCTGTGGTAAATCCACACTATTGCGCATGATCGCAGGGTTGGAAGAAACCACAGACGGGCGTATCGATATCGGCGCGCGGGACGTGACCCACATGGACCCGGCCGAGCGCGGCATCGCCATGGTGTTCCAGACCTACGCGCTTTATCCGCACATGACTGTCCGCGAAAACATGGGCTTTGGGCTAAAGATGAACAACGTCCCAAAGGACGAAATCACGCGCAAAGTGGATGAGGCCAGCAAGATCCTGAAACTCGACGACTACCTGGACCGTAAACCCAAGGCTTTGTCAGGCGGGCAGCGCCAACGTGTCGCCATTGGTCGCTCGATTGTGCGCGGCCCCGAAGTCTTTCTGTTTGATGAACCGCTTTCGAACCTCGATGCCGAGTTGCGCGTCGATATGCGCGTCGAAATCGCCCGTCTGCACAAAGAACTCGGCACCACAATGATCTACGTGACGCACGATCAAGTCGAGGCAATGACGTTGGCGGACAAAATCGTGGTCCTGCGTGCAGGCCATATCGAACAGGTTGGCAGTCCGATGGACCTGTACCAGGACCCTGACAACAAATTTGTTGCCGGGTTTATTGGCTCGCCCGCAATGAACTTCATTGCTGGCGTCGCTGAAGAGGGTGGCGTGCGTGTGCCCGCTCTTTCGGACAGGGTGATCGCAACCGCTGTTGCCCTGCCCGCTGTCGGCGCCAACGTCACCGTCGGCATTCGCCCCCAGGACATGGAATTGACGACCGAACCCTCGCCCATCACGCTTGATATCCGCGAACGTCTTGGTGGCGTCGCTTACGACTACCTTGCGACGGCGACGGGTGAACGGCTTGTGGTCGAAAGCCGTGGCGACATGGCAATGCTTGAAGGCACCCAAGTCACCGTCACCTTTGACGCAACACGTGTGATGTTTTTTGACACGGAAACTGAAGCGCGCCTGCGCTGAATTGAACCACCTCTAAGACGCCGCTGGTGCATAAAACCGGCGGCTTTTTTGTGTGCTGGAATTCTGTGCATGAATTGTGGGTGAGTAATTCAAAATGTTAGCTTTAAAGAATTTGACCGCCGAATTATCGGGATAAGTGGCAAAAAAAGTGGAATATTGGAAAGCAGTTTGGGGTGACTAGCGCCACCCAAGACACGCAACGACAACAAAGTCGCGGCCCTCAAAGGTCACCCATCGCTTTCACAGAAAGCCGCAACCCCCTCATTTAAATATAAAATTAGCCCTGGTGGCGCAAATACTCCATGATCGCCGGACGGACGTTCATTTCACCTCTGTGGCGCGCATCTGCAATCACCTTGCGCACATCGTCCAAATTTGATCGCCGCAACAATGACTTAACTGGCCCAATTGAAGCTGGACGCATGGATAAACTGCGCAAACCAATCGCCGCAAGGCACAACGCCTCAACTGGACGCCCTGCATCCTCGCCACAGAACGACAGCTTGGTTTCTGTTGTCGCGCAGCGCTCAACGATGCGCTCAAGAAAGCTTAGGAAAGACACATTCAGTGAATCGTACCGCCGCCGCACCCGCTCGTTCTCGCGGTCCGCAGCAAAGAAAAACTGCTTAAGGTCATTGCCGCCGATCGACAAAAACCCGACTTCTTCAAAAAACTTCTGTGGTGCGAACGCAAGGCTTGGGGTTTCCAGCATCGCGCCCACATCGACGCGTTCGGGCAGCACGTGGCCCAAGGATCGCTCTCGTTCCATCGCCTTGTCCATCAGTGCGCGCGCGTGGGTGTATTCTTCAAACTGTGCAATGAACGGGAACATGATGGTCAAAGGACGCCCCGCGGCCGCACGAATAAGCGCCTGCAATTGCATCAGCATCACGCCGGGCTTGTCGAGCCCTACGCGGATCGCGCGCCAACCCAGCGCTGGGTTGGGTTCGTCGTTCGGTTTCATATAGGGCAGCACTTTGTCCGACCCAATGTCCAGCGTGCGAAACACCACTGGCTTGCCCTGAGCCGCGTCCAATACGCGCGCATAAAGCGCGGACAATTCTGAGCGTTTTGGCATCTTATTGCGCACGAGAAACTGCAACTCTGTGCGGAAAAGGCCCACACCTTCGGCACCTGATCCTTCCAGCGAAGGCAAATCGGCCATCAACCCGGCGTTCATGTGCATCGACACGACCTCGCCGCACAGCGTCTGCGCCGGCTTTTCGCGGATCGAAACGTAACGTTCGGCAGCGGCCGCCTGCATTTCCATCTTGTCGCGAAACGCCGTCACGACTGTCTCGTCAGGGCGCAAATGCACAAGGCCCTGTTCGCCGTCCACCAACACATGATCCCCGTTCAAAGACTCAAGTGTCGCGCGGTCCACGTGGACAAGCAAAGGAATGGCCAGCGCACGCGCCACGATGGCCGCATGTGATCCAACCGAACCTGCTTCAAGCACAATTCCTTTAAGACTGCGCCCGTAATCCAGCAATTCCGCAGGGCCAATATTGCGCGCCACAAGGATTGGATCAGGCGGTAACTCGGCCCCAGTGTCTTTACCTTGCCCCGTCAAAATCCGTAGCAAACGGTTCGATAGATCGTCCAAATCCGCTAACCGCTCACGCAGGTAGTTGTCACCCGCTTTCCCCATACGCGCGCGGGCCAATGATTGTTCTTTTTCGACAGCAGCTTCGGCACTTAGGCCGCGACTGATGTCCTCTTCCATCCGGCGCATCCAACCTTTTGAGTTGGCAAACATGCGGTACGCCTCAAGAACCTCGGCCTGCTCTTTATCGGCGCTTGCCACTTCAAGCATTTTGTCTACACCAACGCGCAATTCCTCGACGGCGATTTTCAAGCGGATCATTTCCTGTTGCGGATCGTCCGCAATCGGATTGGTCACCACCACGCGCGGCTCGTGCAGCCAAATATGGCCCTCTGCCACGCCTTCTTGCGCCACCGCACCGCGTAACATCGATGGCTGGCTGTGGCGTTTGCCCATGCCACCACCTTCTCCAACAAAAGCGCCAAGTTCAGTCATCTCGGCCAAAACCATCGCCACCACTTCAAGGGCATAGATTTCGTCAGCCGAATACTCTCGCGCGTCCTTGGACTGCACAACCAACACGCCCAGTGCCTCGCCCAAACGTTGAATGGGCACACCGAGAAAGCTGGAGAATACTTCTTCGCCTGTCTCAGGCATATATCGGAAACCCGGCGCGCCGGGTGCATCTGCAGTATTTACAACCTCGCGGCGGCTCGCGACGCGCCCCACAAGACCTTCACCCAAACGCATACGGGTTTGGTGCACAGCTTCGGGGTTCAAGCCCTCGGTGGCGCAAAGCTCCAGCGTTTCCGCGTCACGAAACAAATAGATTGAGCACACTTCAGTGCCGATGCTGTCCGCAATCAAAGAGGTGATCTTGTCCAAGCGCGCTTGCCCGGGCGCATCCCCGGCCATCGCATCCCGCAACCGCCCCAGCAGCTTGCGGCTTTCTGTTTCGAACCGTTCGGCCATTCGCCAGCGTCCCCCGTCACCTTGCGCGGTACGCTTAGAACACAGGTACGCTTAAAGCGAAATCATAAAGGGGGTGAATAAGTACCGTTTTTCTACCATGAGGTGAATTTCGCGCAATCTAGGTGCAATCGAAGGCCCAGGCCGCCATGCAAAATTTTGTCAGCCTGCTTTTTCCAACTCAAACGCATCATGCAGCGCCTGCACTGCCAATTCCATGTACTTGCGGTCGATCAGAACCGAGATCTTGATCTCGGACGTGGTGATCACTTTGATGTTGATGCCCTCAGCGCTCAGGCAGTCAAACATTTTGGCTGCCACGCCTGTGTGACTGCGCATACCAATGCCAACAACGCTGACTTTGGCGACATCGGTGTCAGCAATCAGTTCGTGGAAATTAATGATCTCGGCTTCGGCGGCTTCGGCCATCGCCTTTTCGGCGCGTTTGACCTGATCTGTAGGGCAGGAAAAGGTCATATCCGTGCGCCCCTCTTCCGAGATGTTCTGCACGATCATGTCCACATTCACGCCGCCTTCGCTGAGCGCACTAAAGATGGCAGCGGCAATACCGGGGCGATCCGCAACACTGACCAAAGTCATTTTGGCCTCATCCCGGCTATAGGCCACACCAGCCACAACATTGCTTTCCATGATATCCTCCTCGTCGCAGACCAGCGTCCCGGCCTCGTCGGATTGTTCTTCAAAACTGCTTAGAACGCGCAAACGCACTTTGTACCGCATGGCCAACTCGACCGACCGCGTCTGCAAGACCTTGGCCCCAAGCGAAGCCAATTCCAGCATTTCTTCGAAAGAAATACGGTCGAGCTTGCGCGCCTTGTCGGTGATACGCGGATCGGTGGTATAGACGCCGTCCACATCCGTATAGATATCGCAACGCTCAGCCTCAAAAGCCGCTGCAAAGGCTACTGCCGTGGTGTCCGACCCGCCGCGCCCCAATGTGGTGACGCGCCCTTCTGGGCTGATGCCTTGAAAACCTGCAACCACCGCGACGCGCATGCCTTCGCCAAACTTGGCGTTGATATTGTCGGTTGGAATTTCTTCGATCCGGGCGCTGGAATGGGATGAGTTTGTCTTGAGCGGCACTTGCCACCCCTGCCAACTGCGCGCAGGTACGTCCATTTCCTGCAAGGTCAGCGCCATCAAACCAGCGGTCACGATCTCGCCGCTTGACACAACTGCATCGTATTCACGCGCATCAAAAAGCGGCGACGTCTCGTTCACCCACCCAACCAACTCGTTGGTTTTGCCGGACATCGCGGAAACGATGACGATCACGTCATAGCCTTTGGCCACCTCAACACCCACGCGCTTTGCAGCGCGGCGTATGCGGTCCAACGTGGCAACCGAAGTGCCACCAAATTTCATCACCAGTACAGGCATAGATCAGCCCCGAAAATCATTCCCGTGGCCCATAGCGCCCCCCCCGACCAGTTGCAAGGCAAGGGCAACGATCAGTAGGTTTTCAAATCGGTAAACTTTCTGTTGGCTTCGCACTCGGCTCAACGAAACCTTCGATAAACATGTCGTCGCACACGCATTGCGACACACACATCAAAACGGAAGCGCCCGCCCTTCCCAATTTTCAAAACACCCCGTGTTCTCATGGGATAGGGCATCAAAACGCGCCACCAAACCGGCCACGGATTCGTCGACGGTCAGCGCCGCTCCCGCGCCGCCCATTTCCGTTTGCACCCAGCCGGGATGATAAACTCCAACAGGCATCTCGCCCCGCAGATCAATCGACAGATTGCGCCCCAGATTTAACACCGCAGCCTTGGACGAACGGTAGATATAGCTTTGACCCGATGCCGTCGTATCTGACCCCATTTGCGACGAAAGAATTGCAATCTTGGGGGCTGCACTGGCGCGCAAATTAGGCAGAAGTGTTTGAATTGTCAGAAACACCCCTGTCACGTTGGCCGCAAAAGTCTGAGCCCATGCGTCGACGGAATACCCCTGATCCAGGTCATTACCGCGATCCAGATAGACCCCGGCATTGCAAACCAGCAAATCAATCGCCTGCCCCGCCAAACGCTTGGCCATCGCCGAATGATCACTGGGTTGGGTCACATCAAGCGTCATGTCGGCACCCGCCGAACGGCCCGTTCCGACAACTGTGTGACCTGCAGCCCTGTAATGCGCCGCAAGGCCTGCGCCAATGCCACGGGTGGCACCGGTAATCAAAATGGTCATGAGGTCAATTTACTTTCCGAGTTGGAATAAAGGGCAAAGGGGCCACTGGCACGCCATCATCAATCAATGCCTTGGCGTCTTTCAAGTTCGCTTCGCCCCAAATCGGGGTTTCCGGCACATCCCCTAAATGCATGTCGCGCGCTTTGCGGGCAAACTCGCCACCGACATACGTGGCGTTTTTTTCCACGTCTTCTCGCATCTGCGCCAAAGCTGCCTGCGCGTCGTCTGATTGGGGAACTTCTTGCGTTGCCGCCTCTGTGGACGGTGCGCGCTCGGATGATGTGGACACACGCGGTGCCATTATTGCCTTGTTGACGTTCTGCGATCCACAAACCGCACAAGACACATGCCCAGCGCGGTGCAGGCTGTCATAGGCATCACCAGAGGCAAACCAGCTTTCGAACGCGTGGCCGTTTTCACATTTTAAGGTGTACTTGATCATTACCTACTCAACATAAGACGAATGTGGCCCGCCGCAATGGGCAAAGCTCAATACAGCACACGTGGATCAAAATCGCGTATAATTCGGGCAAGCTCCGGCTCATCCACCATGGCTGCTGCCTTTTTGCGCGACACCCACTTGCGGCGGCGCTGTTTGGCCTCGGGATACTCCCGCGCTGTCTTCTTAACTTTGATCGCATAAACCATCGCCACACAGGCCAAGTCTTCGTCGTCTTCAAAGGTCTTGCTATAAGAAAACATTCCCAAAGGACGCGTGTCGGTTTTGCCCGTCACCCCGGCCTCTTCCCAGGCTTCTGTTGCAGCACTATCCGCAGGCGTCTTGCCGTCCATGGGCCAGCCCTTGGGTACAATCCAGCGCCCAGACCCGCGCGACGTCACCAAAAGCACCTGCACCTTGTCCTTTTTCAGACGATAGCAAAGTGCCGCAAACTGCGTGCGTACATCCGTCTTTCCCGCTGTCCCAAAAGACAAAGGAAGCTGTTTTATGATCGGGGCGCTCACTGCCCATGCCCTCCGTTTATTGGCGCACCTTACCGCAAGTCGCCACGAATTGCCAGAATCGCGTTGATTCGAAACAATATATGTCCTTTCTGCGCAAGTTTTGATTAACGTTTTCCTGACCTCGCACAAAGATTTGCCTCTTGAGGCCACTCACCCCATGCCCAATAGTGCCGCCTTATGAAAACTTGGCCCTCAATCAATAGCTTGGCGCTAATAC
>CAZJAW010000056.1:0-9615 GCA_964544035.1 uncultured Rhodobacterales bacterium | reverse complement strand
CATATCGACGACTCGCGCATTGTCGTTGAAGTTGGCACATGTGCAATGCAGGCCGAATTTGAGACTCCGCACGGCCCGCGCATCTTATGATCCGCACCGCAACACCCGATGATGTGGTGTGGATCACGTCCCTCTGGAACGATGTCATCGCCGAAACACTTGTCACCTTTACGACCGTTGCCAAAACCCAATCGACCATTGCAGAAATGATCGACACCCGCCCGGTTTTGGTTCTGCCGGAACGCATGGGCTTTGCCACATACGGCCCGTTTCGCGCAGGCCCCGGATATGACGCCACAGTGGAACACACGATCATACTGGCCCCAGACGCACACGGGCAGGGAATGGGACGCACGTTGTTATCTGCATTGATGGACACGGCGCGCGGCGAAAATCGACACGTCATGGTCGCTGGAATCAGCGGTGCCAACCCGGGCGCCATTGCTTTTCACACAGCCCTTGGTTTTGAGCAGGTCGCGCAGATGTCGCAAGTTGGACGCAAAGGCGGGCAATGGCTTGACTTGATCTTGATGCAAAAGCTGCTTTGAAGGCGATGTTACCTCTAACATACCGGTGTCTTCCGCGATAAGCTGTCGCTATGTCACTTTGGGCCCGCATATCTGACGCGATCGCTGCTTTGGCTGCAGGAGAAGGCCTGGGGGCCGTATTTGACCGATTGCGCACGCCACCAGAGCGCAGCGTAGCCTTTGCCATTGCCGTCATTGCGCTTGGTGCAAAAATGGCCAAGGCCGATGGTCAGGTGACCCGGGATGAGGTTACCGCCTTTCGCGACGTCTTTCACATTGCCGCCAACGACGAAGCAGGGGCGGCCCATGTCTTTAACCTTGCGCGCACTGATATCGCGGGTTTTGAAGACTATGCGACCCGCATCCATAAAATGTTTTCGAACCAGCCTGATATGCTAATTCACCTGATGGAAGGGCTGTTTCATATCGCCATGGCCGACGGTTTCTATCACCCCAACGAAGATGCCTTTCTCGAGACAGTCGCCCAAATTTTTAAGGTCCCGGACATTGAATTCCGCGCCCTGCGTGCGCGTTTTGTGCCGGATGCGGTGCCCGATCCCCATTCCGTTCTGGGCGTGACACCGGATATGGAGTTGGAAGACATACGTGTGATCTGGCGCAAACTTGTGCGTGAAAACCATCCCGACGCGATGATGGCGCGCGGTGTCCCCGAGGAAGCGGTGCGTTTGGCAGAAAAACGCATGATCGATATCAACCGCGCTTGGGAAGATATCAGAAGCTCAAAAAGCTAGTGCGCATCGCAACGTATAACGTTGAATGGATGAATAGCCTGTTTGATGAAGCGGGCGCGCTATTGCATGACGATGGTTGGTCTGGGCGACATGGGGTTAATCGGGCCACACAGATCGCCGCGCTGAAACGTGTGTTCCGCGCGATGGATGCAGATGCGGTGATGATCATCGAGGCCCCGGATCAAGGGCGCAGTCGTGACACAGTCACAGCCCTTGAAACTTTCGCCGCTTTCGCGGGCTTGCGAACGCGGTGCGCTGTCATCGGATTTGCCAATGACACACAGCAAGAAATTGCGCTGCTTTATGATCCTGACAAGATGAGCGTGCGCCACGACCCGCAAGGTGACGACAAGACGCCGCGCTTTGACAAAGCGTTTTCAATCGATCTGGATATTGATGCGACCGAGGACAACGTGGTGTTTTCCAAACCGCCGCTTGAGCTGCTGATTGAAACCAAAGGTGCAAAACTGCGTATGATCGGTGCGCACCTGAAATCCAAAGCGCCCCATGGTGCGACGACGCGTGATGAAGTGTTGCGCATTTCAATCGCAAATCGGCGCAAGCAACTGGCTCAGGCGATTTGGCTGCGCGCGCGCATCGAAACCCATCTGGAACAGGGCACATCTCTGATGGTGATGGGGGATCTGAATGATGGGCCGGGTCTTGATGAATACGAGAACCTCTTTGGTCGATCTTCGGTCGAAATAATTTTGGGACAGGGGGCGCATGCGCTGTTTGATCCACACGCGCGCCAAGGTTTGCAAAGGCGGCTTGGGGCGATGCCCACAACCGCGCGGTTCTGGATCAAACCTGAACAGCGTTTCCTTCAGGCATTGCTCGATTACATCATGGTGTCGCCCGATCTGGCAGCTCGTAACCCGCGTTGGCGCATCTGGCATCCGCTGGATGATCCCGACTGCTGGGCGGATGCTGCATTACGTGACGCGCTGGTGGCGGCCTCTGATCATTTCCCGGTCAGCTTGGATATTGAGCTGAATTCCTCCATATAAGGATCATGAAAAAGCTGATCCTCCTTGCGGCCCTTGGCCTGCCTGTCCCCGCTTTGGCCCAAGAAAACCCGAACAATGGCCTGTCTCTGATGGAGCGTGGGGCGCAGATTTTGTTGGACGGGATCGTGCGAGGCATGGATCCTGCGCTTGAAGACCTGCAAGAGCTAGCAGAAGAGTTCGGCCCGACTCTGCGGGACTTCACTGCGCAAATGGGGCCAGCCCTGCGCAATATTTTTCAAGAGGTCGAAGACTGGAGCGTCTACGAACCGCCTGTGATGTTGGAAAACGGCGATATCATCATACGGCGCAAACCGAAGGCCGAAGACACTGTGCCTGTACCAGACGAAAACGACGTAATCGAGTTGTAAGTCCAAAGCTGAGTTGCGATTTGTGATCCGCCCTTTGGAGGCCTGTTCTAAGAAAGACGCAGACGTCCTGCGCCTCAACGTTTTCGTTGTTTGACCACCACATCGGCCCCAAGCGAGGCGGCCAGAGAATTCAAACGCGCCTCGGCCACTTCGCCAAACAGCGGCATCGCCTCTTTGCTTAAATGTAGTTCCAACAGCTTCTTTTTGGGAAACCAACGGAACGCCCCCAAGTTCGCATCGTTATCGGTCCAGAGCATCGCCCCAAAGCGCATGGCTTTGCCTAGAATCGCTGCCTCATTTTGAGTCTTTTCGTCGACGAGGTCGTATAAGTTCTCAAAATGTGTGCCCTCGCGCTTGTTGGAATAGCGGTGCAGCAGCGCCAAACCCAAGAACACGCGTTCCGAGTGTTTTAGTCCACCCAGATTGGCGCGGGTGGCGTTGTCAAAACAGACTTCTGCGCGATAATCTGGATGCGCGCGCCAGCTAACGTCGTGCAACAAGCAAGCGGCTTTGATCAGCCTTTTTTGTGCAAAAGGTGCGGATTTGAATATGGGTTCGACAAAATCATAAAGCAGTTTGCCAAAGCCCGGCATGCGGGCGTCCTTGGCCTCGGCAAAGCGACAGGCCTCAACCAGCGGGTCGCGGTCGCGCAGGCGCTGCGGCATTTGCTCGTAAAGCATGCCCTCGCGGATTCCATAACTTGAAACGGCGATGTCTTGAGGTTTGAAGTTTTTAATCAGGCGCACCAGCACTTCGGCGGCGAGCGGTACAAGGGCCATCCGCGTCGAGGAAATGCCGCATTCCCCGCGCAATGCCTCGTGATCGGGGTGCGCTGCGATAAATTTTGCAGTCTGGCGCACGGCCTTGGGGGTCATGCGGTATTCGTGAAGAACATGCAGCGGGTAGCCGCGCCGATGCATGTCGACCCTTGCAATTGCGCGCCATGATCCGCCCACTAAAAATAAGCGGTCGCGCTGGGCACCCATTGCCTTTTCCAGGTCCCCGATAGCGGCTTTGATATGCGCGGATCGGGCTTTTTTGCCGCCTTTGACGGCCTGTAGTTTTAAGGGGCCAAGGTCGGATGTTTCGCGCCGCCCAACAATGCCGCCTGAAATCTCGGCCAGTTCCATAGAAGAGCCGCCGATGTCGCAAACAAGACCATAAGAGCCGGGCCAGCCAAGCAAGACACCTTGAGCCGAGAGCCGTGCTTCTTCGCGCCCATCGATAATGCGCACCACCAGCCCTGTGTCACGCAGCACGTCTTTGCAAAAGTCCGGCCCATCGCTGGCATCGCGCACGGCTGCGGTGGCGACGACCGTGAGGTCGGACAGGCCCATGCCTTGGGCCAATCGCTGAAAACGGCACAGCGCGTTGAGCGCGCGCACGCGGCCCTCTGGGTTCAGGTGACCGGTGTCAGATAGGCCTGCGCCAAGCGCACACATGATCTTTTCGTTGTAGAAATAGGCTGGGCTGCGCGCAGCGCCATCAAATACCACCAATCGAACTGAGTTTGATCCGACGTCGACAACTCCGACACGGGCCAACGCGCGGGCTGAGGGGTCTTCGAACAGGGGACGGCCAAACAGCCCTCCGTCTTGATGCGGTTCGACCAAAGCGTTCATGACGTCCCCGTGGTACTTTTGACTTGGGGTAGTGATGGACCAGTGCGCGGGCGGGGTCAATGCGCAGGGGCGGTTGGCGGCATTGTTTCGGCTTTGCCGAAAGGCACCCGCCCACCGACCCCGATGCGCGCGTCAGTCTTCGGTGTGTGTCAGTTTCGGCACATCTGATGCGCCCGCCGATCCGCGCCCTGACAAGGACGGGTTTTCCATAAAAAAGCGGTGGCAGTTGAACGCAAATGTTCCAGCGGCCAGTTTCGGCCGAGTGAACGTGCCATCCGGTGCCATCACCCAGCTTTGTGCGACATCTGCGAGGTTCGCGGCCATAACTTGGCTGACGATTTGCGCTTTGACAGTAGCGTTTTCGATTTCGATCAATGTTTCTACGCGGCGGTTCAGGTTGCGCCCCATCCAGTCCGCGCTTGAGATGAACACGCGTGCCTTTTTAGACTGCACGCCGTGGCCATTGCCAAAACAGACAATGCGCGAGTGTTCAAGGAAGCGGCCCACAATGGATTTCACCCGGATGTTTTCTGAAAATCCTTTGATGCCGGGGCGCAGGCCACAGATGCCACGGATGACCAGACTGATTTTAACGCCAGCTTGGCCTGCTGCATAAAGGGCGTCGATCACCTCCGCATCGATCAAGGAATTCATCTTGGCCCAGATTTCAGCTGGTTTACCTTTGCGGGCATAGTCAGCTTCGGCCGCAATCATCTCCAGAAGGCGTGCCTTGAGCGTTATGGGGGAAATGGCGAGGTTATCGAGCCCTTCGGGAGGGGCGTAGCCGGACAGGTAGTTAAAAACTTTGGTCGCATCACGTCCCAATTTGGGATCACAAGTGAACAGCGACACATCCGAATAAATCCGAGCGGTGATCGGATGGTAATTGCCGGTGCCGTAATGCGTATAGGTGACCAGTTTTTTACCTTCGCGCCGCACCACCGAGCTGATTTTTGCATGCGTTTTTAAATCTAAAAAGCCGTAGACCACGTGCGCGCCCGCCCGTTCCAATCGACGAGATTGGCGGATGTTGGCGGCCTCATCAAAGCGGGCTTTGAGTTCGACCAACGCTGTGACCGATTTGCCGTCTTCGGCGGCTTCGCAAAGCGCTTCGACGATGGGTGAGTTTTTTGAAGTGCGGTAGAGCGTCTGTTTGATCGCCACCACATCTGGGTCGCGCGCCGCTTGCTGCAAGAAACGCACAACTGTGTCGAAGGTTTCGTAAGGGTGATGAAGCAGCATGTCTTTCTGGCGGATGGCAGACAGCATATCGCCCTCAAAATCGGTGACTCGTTCGGGCATGCGTGGCTTGAAGCTGGGCCACAGCAAGTCCGGGCGGTCATCCAAGACCAGCGCACTGAGGTCAGCCAGACCAATCATGCCTTGCACTTCGATCACTTCGGCGTCGCTCACGCCAAGTTCTTCCATGATCACGGCCTTCAGTTTGCCGGGCGCGCCTGCGGAGTGGGTCAGGCGTACCACTTCGCCGCGTTTGCGGCGTTTCAGCGCCACTTCGAATTCGCGCACGAGGTCTTCGGCCTCTTCCTCGACTTCAAGGTCGCTGTCGCGCAGGACGCGGAATTCAAAGTGGTTTTTCAGCTTGTAGCCGGGAAAAAGGCTGGGGATATGCAGCACCAACAAGGCCTCAAGTGGCAAGAAGCGTTGACCGGGACCGGGCAGGGCGATGAAACGTTCAATCTGCGCAGGGATCGGCAGCAAGGCTTGTAACGAACGTTTATCAGAAGTCCGCTCCATCTGGAGCGCCAGCGCGTAACCGGTGTTGGGGATGAAAGGAAACGGGTGTGCAGGGTCAATGGCAAGCGGCGACAGAACGGCAAATACTTCGGCCAAGAAAACGTCGTTTAGATGTGCGATGTCTTCTTGGGTCAGCTCATCCGCTGTCAACACGCTGATGCCCACATCTTCCATGGCTTTCAGCAATTCCGAAAGCACGGCTTGTTGGCGCATTAACAGTTTGCGTGCGTTTTCATTGATCAGAACCAGCTGTTTAGCAGGTGAGATCCCGTCAGCGGCAGGTGTCGTTATACCTGCAATTGCCAATTCGCGCAGGCCCGCGACGCGCACGGTATAAAATTCATCTAAGTTACCAGCGGAAATCGACAAAAAGCGCAAGCGTTCCAACAATGGAACACGGGGGTTTTCAGCTTCTTCCAGCACACGCCAATTGAACCCGAGCCAACTGAGTTCGCGGTTAAAAAAGCGGCCGGGCCCGTTGAGGTCCAGATCAGTTAGATCAACAGGAGCGGGGAAGGTCGAAGCAAGGAAATCGGCGTTGGTCATGGGGCGAGATATGGCAATCACATGTGAAGATTAAGTGACGTTTATCCCTCAGGGACGGTGTTCTTGGCCAGCACTGTGCTTGCAAGGTTGCGTGTGACGGGTCTTTTGCGTGCAAGGCTGGCGGCATCAAGGGCGGCCACCACGCGTCGCGCTGCGTCAAAGCTGCGTTCAATTCTGATGAGCAGATAGGGGATCACGTCAGCCGGTGGCGTCAATTGTCGGTCGCTAAACAGTTTAACCAGCACAGCCGCAAGCAATGCATCGTCGGGCGGTTCAAGTTCTGCGTGGCCAGCAGCGTCTATGCGGCTTTGCAAATCGGGCAGGGACATGGCCCAGTGTGTCGGTGCTTGCGTGCCCGTCATCAGCAACGGCAAACCAGCGGTGTGCAACAGGTTGTGCAGGTGAAACAGTGCGGTTTGTGCCGCCGTGTCATGTTGGATCGACGGCACGTCCTCAATAGCGACGGGCGTTTGGGCGAGGGTTTCGACCTGTTCGCCGCGCAGGTCTTGGGCGGCGATGATCTGTGCGTTTGTGTCACTGGCCCAGACATGGGCCAGATGTGTTTTGCCCGCACCGCTTGGACCGCTTAGGACCAGTTTATGGGACGGCCATGTGCGCCACGCATCGACCATAGTCAGTGCTACGGCGTTGCAGGGCGAAATCATAAAATCGTCCCGCCCCAGTGCAGCGCGCGCGGGCAAGTCCAGTCCGAGTTGCGTGGCCATCGTCAGTCCTTGGTCTCGGCTTGGTCAGGGGGAGAGGCAGGTTCAGATTGGCCAACATACAGCAGACTAAGTTGGTATTGTTCGATCAGGAAACGCACGATAACACCCAGTGATGCGGCCATCGGCACCGCCACCAGCATGCCAACAAAGCCAAAAAGCGCGCCAAACACGGCCAGCGACAGGATCAACCAGACGGGGTGCAGGCCGACGCTTTCGCCTACAAGTTTGGGGGTCAGAACATTGCCCTCGGCCACTTGTCCGATCACAAATATGACCGCAACGGCGATAATCCAGCCCCATTCCCCCCAAAATTGGAACAGCGCAAGCCCAATGGCCAACGCGCCACCAACGAGTGCGCCGACATAAGGGATAAAAGTGAGCAGGCCCGCGACAAAGCCAACCACCAGCCCAAATTGCAGCCCCACGGCCATCAAAGCGATGGCATAATAGGTACCAAGGATCAGGCAAACAGTTCCCATGCCACGGATAAACCCAGCGAGCGTTCTGTCAATTTCACGGGCCAGGCGGCGGATTACAGGCGCATGGTCACGCGGCAAAAGTTGATCCACGCGCGCCACCATGCGATCCCAATCCAGCAGCATGTAGACGGCCACAACCGGCACAATTACAAACAGAACAACGACGTTCAATAAGCTTGCAGCGGACGTGAGCGCTGAGTTGAACAACGCGCCACCGCGTTCCGAGATGGTTTGGCCAAGCCCGTTCAGATAAGTCCGCACAGTCGAGCTTTCGTCTTGCAGGCTGGGGAAGCGTTCGGACAGGAAGGTGCTGATATTGCGTGCAATTTCGGGTGCGGCATTGAACAGCTGCACCGCCTGTTCGACAAGGTTCGGAATAATGAGCAACACGAACAGCACAAAAATCACAATGCCGGTGACTGTGATGAGGCCCGTCGCGGCACCGCGACTAAAGCCATGTGCCTCAAGCCAATCTGCAATAGGATCAAGGAAATAAGCCACCGCCGCGCCAAGGAAGAACGGCAACAACTGGTCGCCAAGTGCAAAAAGCAGCAGGAAGAAAATGGCTGCCGCCGCTCCCCAATACTTGAACTGTTCGCGCACAGGCAGGGCCATAGTCGCCTCTCTGGTTGAATGTCTTTACAACAGATGAGGGGTTTTAAGCGCACCTGCAAGGGGGCTGGGACGGCGCGTGACCAAATTGGGCGCTCACGCGCACGCTTTTTTGCAAGGGGCTTTGCCCCGGCGCCTTTGGACGGTTCGAAGATTTATTGTGAATAAAGAAGGGGCGTTGCGAGCGTCTCTGCTTTGCCCTAATCAGGGCGCGACTTTTATGGGAGTGTTTTGCCGTGCGCATGAGCCGTTATTTTCTGCCCGTCCTGAAGGAAAACCCAAGCGAGGCGCAGATTGTCAGCCACCGTTTGATGCTGCGCGCGGGCATGATCAAACAATCCAGTGCTGGGATTTATTCCTGGTTGCCTTTGGGCTTTAAGGTGTTGCGTAAGCTGGAAAATATCGTTCACGAAGAACAGGCGCGTGCCGGGCACATGGCCATGTTGATGCCGACCATTCAATCGGCGGATCTGTGGCGCGAAAGTGGGCGCTATGATGCCTATGGCGATGAAATGCTGCGCATCAAGGATCGGGGTGGGCGCGACATGTTGTTCACCCCAACAGCCGAAGAGATGATCACCGACATCTTTCGCGCTCATGTCGGCAGCTACAAAGACCTGCCACTGACCATGTACCAAATCCAGTGGAAATTCCGTGACGAGGTGCGCCCACGCTTTGGTGTGATGCGGGGCCGCGAATTCCTTATGAAAGATGGATATAACTTTGACCTGACCAAAGAGGATGCGTTGCACAGCTATAACCGCCATTTGGTCAGCTATCTGCGCACTTATGAACGTATGGGGTTGCAAGCCATACCGATGCGCGCGGATTCTGGTCCTATTGGCGGAGACGATACGCACGAGTTTCTGGTCTTGGCCGAAACGGGCGAATCCGAGGTGTTTTATGACAGTGCCGTCACTGACCTAAGCTTTGGTGATCGCGAAATCGACTATGATGATCATGCCCAATGTGCTGGCGTCATGGAGGAGTTCACTAACCTTTACGCACGCACCGATGAAACCCACGATGCGGCTCTGTTTGATCAGATACCCGAGGAACGCCGCCGTGTCGCGCGTGGCATCGAAGTCGGGCAGATTTTCTATTTCGGCACCAAATACTCCGAAGCGATGAAGGCCACCGTACAAGGCCCTGACGGCAAACCGGTGCCTGTACACATGGGTAGCCATGGCATTGGCGTATCCCGCCTGTTGGGGGCCAT
>CAZJAW010000055.1:0-9664 GCA_964544035.1 uncultured Rhodobacterales bacterium | reverse complement strand
ATACTTTTCCTCAATCACGCCTGGGCGCGCAGCAAGCTGCTTCATCAGATTGGTTGGGAAAAAGGTGGGTGTGATATCTTGAAACCCTGGAACCTGCGACAACAAACCCGTTGTCGCATTCGTGCAAAACGCGCGCGGCACAGCGCCGTTGGTCGTGGCCAAACGTAATGCAACTGCCGCCTGTTCGGGCGTCACTTCAAACGTATGGCTCACGATATGAAAGGTGCTGCGTGCGTGGGCACTTCTATATCCTGCAAGGACAGAAGGGGTGACACCGTATAGCACATCTTCCTGCTCAGCGACGCGCGCGTTAAAAAATGATCCCGCAGGGTCAAAAATCACCCGTTGGCTACCGCTGATCATCAACGCTGTATGAGCGCCTTTGCCACTGCGATTGCTGACCATGGTCATTATCGTCAACGTGTTCGGCCCCGGCGCGCGGTAGGCCACAGCCTCTACACGCTCATCGCTGGCATATGGAAATGGGGGCGGTTCGGCGCAGGACGCAAGGCCTGCAACAAGCGCAAGAGCAACAAAGACACGCATACCAAACCCTCCCTAGACTAAGACGTCAGGTGATAAAAATCGCCATACCCACGATGATCACAAGGATCACAATTGCGGACCATGTCATGTAGCTCATGAAGCCGTCAAAGGTCTTTTCATTGTCGGTGCAATCCATTTCACCGTGCTTGTGCTCTGCCATCTGGAATCCCTTTCCTACTGGTTTGGTTGCGCTTTAGCGCATCGCACTGAGGCTGTCACTGCGTCTTTGGCGCGCGCCACCCATGGTTTCAATCGTTTTCCAAATCTTGAGCCAAACGAAACCCAATCCGGTTGGGTTCGGCCTGCTCCACTGATTTGGGCAAGGCACGCAACATCACGTTCAGCTGCGTGACATGCTGGATCAGCTGCGTTTTAGCGCCAGTTGGGTCACTGCCGTAAAATGTAACGATGTCGGGGTCAAAAAAGCCCATGCCTTCGATACGCAACACACCCGCGTCCCCACCCGTGAAACCCATTGCGATTTCATGTTCGTTATCAAGACTTTCCTCAAAATTCTTAAGGTAAATCACAATCCGTTCATAGGCCCATTGAGCCGGGCTTTTTTTTGCCGCGGGCGTCTCCGAAACTTTCTTGGGGACCGGCTTGCCTGATATGTTTGGCGTCTTGGGGTCGCTGTGAACCTCATGAATGCGCGGCAATGCATCGGCCTCGGCGGCTTCAGCAGCAGTGTGGATGTCTTTGCTCATATCTTACCCCTTGTTCTGATACACCCACGCTCCATCATCGCGCCGATGCCGGGTCGCTAACCCTTGTTGGTAAAGGTGCGATAAATGCGCGACGGCTTCAACCAGGGCAAGGCCATATTCCCCCGCTCCGATCTTGCGCTTGAACAAGGGCGCAAAACACTCTGCGGCAGATTTCGGCGTCGCAATGAAGTCGCTCAAGCGCTCCAATGCGCCATGATGGTTGTCGATCAACTGCCGCATGCGCGTCGGAAGACCAGTAAACGGCAGCTTATGCCCGCCCAAAACCAACTGATCCTCGCGCGCCAACAGCTTCAGCCGCTCACAGGCCTCTAACCATTCCGCAATCGGATCGGCCATCGGTTCGGTGGCATAAACCCCGATATTTGGGCTGATCGAGGATAATATCTGGTCCCCCGAAATCACCAGATTGTCATCTCGGCTCCAGAACGTAGCGTGTTCGGGAGCGTGGCCGTTGCCCATGTGGATGTCCCAGGTGCGACCGCCCATCGTGATGGTTTGTCCCTGTTGAATGCGTGTGAAGCCCAGCGGCATGGGTGCTACGATATCGCCAAAGTTAAACGGGCGCTCCGATTTGCGCTGCGCAAACACATCCGCCTCCATGCCCGCACTGCGCCAGAACTCAAGCGTTTCGGCCACCGGTGTCTCTTGCACATCAAGCATCAGCATCCGTGCAAACAGCCACGCGGTGCGCGTGGTGACCAGTTCGGCTCCGTATTCACTTTGGAACCATCCGGCCAAGCCGATGTGATCGGGATGGTGGTGGGTGACAATCACGCGCGTCACAGGTTTGCCCGAAAGCGGCCCGCCCATCAGATCGCGCCAAATTCCGCGCGTCTTGTTTGAGGCAAAGCCGGTGTCCACCACCGTCCACCCGTCGCCGTCATCCAGCGCATAGACATTCACATGATCAAGCTTCATCGGCAAAGGCAGCCGCATCCAAAACACGCCTGGTGCGACTTCAATCGCCGCGCCCTGCGCTGGCGGTTCTTCCCACGGATATCTTAGGCCCGTGGGCGCCCCATCTGCCACGGATCAGGCCGCCAGTTCGTCGACGCTAAGCGCATAAAGGTCATCCGCACCCACCTGCGCCTGCGCCAAAAGGCCTGCATGTTCGGGCAACAACCGTTGAATATAAAAGCGGGCTAATTTCTCGCGTGCGCCACCTGCATCTGCCATCGCGGCACGCAGGTGGGCATAACCGCCCAAGACCCGCGCAAAGGCGCGCAAGTAAGGCACCGCCCCGGCAAAGCGCTGCTGCAGATCGTCCTGATCCACCAACCAATCCGTCGTTTCGCGCAGCGTTTCTGATGCTTGCCAAACAGCCTCAGCCATTTCTGGATGGGTTGCACGTGCGGCTTCGGTTGTGCTTTGAATTTCATCCAACAAACGGTTCGCAGCATCGCCCCCGTCCATCATCTTGCGCGCCACAAGGTCCATGGCCTGAATGCCATTGGTCCCCTCATAGATCGCCGTCACACGCACATCACGGCTGAACTGCGCCGCGCCGGTTTCCTCGACAAAGCCCATCCCGCCATGGACCTGCACACCTTGATTGGCGACTTCCATGCCAACATCGGTGCCGAAGGCCTTTGCGATCGGAGTCAAAAAAGCGGCGCGTGCCTTCCATTCGGCTTCGTCTGTTGCGGTGGCCATGTCGATAGCAACAGCGCAGGACAGCCCAATCGCGCGTGCGGCAAAGATGTCGGCCTTCATTGCCATTAACATACGGCGCACATCGGCATGGTCAACGATAGTGCCCGAAGGTCCAGCCGTCTTGCCCTGCTTACGCTCAAGCGCGTAGCCTAGCGCGTGCTGATACGCGCCCTCAGCCGCGCCCACGCCTTGTCCGCCAACACCCAGTCGCGCATTGTTCATCATTGTAAACATGGCCGCCATTCCGCCGCCTTCAGCGCCGACCATCCAACCTTTGGCATCGTCGTATTGCATCACACAAGTGGGCGAGCCGTGCAGACCCATTTTGTGTTCAAGGCTCACAACTTTCAGCGTATTGGCCACGCCCGCATTGCCGTTTTCATCCGGGATGTTACGCGGCACAAGGAACAGGCTAATACCCTTTGTCCCCGCCGGCGCACCGGGCAGACGCGCAAGCACCAGATGGCACACATTGTCCGTGAAATCATTGTCGCCCCAAGAAATGTAGATCTTTTGGCCTGTGATGGCATAGGTCCCGTCACCATTGTCCTCAGCCTTGGAAGTCAACGCGCCCACGTCCGATCCGGCCTGCGGCTCGGTCAAGTTCATGGTGCCGGTCCACTCGCCCGAAATCAGCTTGGGCAAATACAAGTCTTTGATGGCGTCAGACGCGTGATGTTCAAGCGCCTCGATCTGACCTTGCGACATCAACGGAGCAAGTTGCAACGAAAGGCACGCCGCACTCATCATCTCGTTGACGGCAGAGGTCACAGTCATGGGCAGGCCCATGCCACCATATTCCGGATCCGCGGCCATGCCGACCCACCCTCCTTCGGAAATGGCTTTATACCCTTCGGCATAGCCGGGCGATGTGCGCACCACACCGTTTTCCAAATGCGCCGGGTTCAGATCACCGGGGCGTTGCAATGGGGCCATGATGTCTTCGCACAGTTTCCCCGCCTCGGTCAGAATGGCTGATGTCATATCTGGCGTCGCTTCGGCGAAGCGGTCTGTTGCTGTGACTTGTGCAAGATCGACAACATGATCGAACAGAAAAGTATAGTCATCAACAGGTGCGCGATATGGCATAACGTTAAGCTCCTTAGTATCGATAGCTTGGCAAGCGCACGGCCTGCGCGTAGATGGGCGTCTTGGAACAATAAATGGGCCTGCGCGCCCGCCACCGCAACTAATACGCGGCGTCACAAATTGCCGCAACTAAACCACGTGAGTGAAATGAAGCCACAGCGTCTAACAGGAAACAGCGCTGGCATTGCACAAGCCGCTGACCTTTTGTCCAAGGGCGGGCTGGTCGCATTCGCCACCGAAACTGTCTATGGTCTTGGCGCAGATGCGCGCGATGGGCGCGCCGTGGCGCAACTCTACGAGGCCAAGGGGCGGCCCAAGTTCAACCCGCTGATCGTGCATGTGCAGGACTTTGAAACCGCGCAGCGTTATGGCGAGTTCGATGCGAACGCCGCGCAGTTGGCAGCCACCTTCTGGCCCGGCCCTTTGACCATAGTCGTGCCTTTGGCCCCGGAGCACGGGCTGTCACCCTTGGTCACGGCGGGATTAAACACTGTCGGGCTGCGCGTGCCCGCGCATGGGCTCGCTCGTCAGTTGCTCGCTGCTTTTGATGGCCCCATCGCAGCACCGTCCGCCAACCCATCTGGCCGGATCAGCCCGACAACCGCCGACCACGTGATCGCAGGCCTGTCACAACGCATCGATGCCGTTCTGGATGGCGGCCCATGCGAGGTGGGGCTCGAATCCACAATCGTTGGCGGCACGCCTTTGGCTCTTTTGCGCCACGGCGGGGTGGCGCAAAGCGACATCGAGGCACTGACCGGACCGCTCGCTGCGGCAGGCGAGGCAATCCTCGCGCCGGGCCAATTGGCTTCGCATTACGCACCGCGCGCCCACATTCGACTGAACGCCAATCAAGCGCATGCGGGCGAGGTGATGCTTGGGTTTGGCCCAATGCAATCGGATTTGAACTTGTCTATAGGCGGGGATTTGATCGAAGCGGCTGCGCACCTGTTTGGTCACTTGCATGCACTGGATGCCCGCAACAAACCCATCGCTGTTGCTCCAATCCCAGATATCGGTCTGGGTCGCGCAATCAATGATCGGCTCAAACGTGCTGCCGCGCCGCGCTAGGCCCGACCAGCCGTACCTGACAAGCCAAGCGGATCAATCCCAAGCGAAGCGACTGCAGCTGCCCACTTGCCTGCGTCGTCTTTGTCAAAAACCAACGCCGGGTTTGCTTCGACTGTAAGCCAGCCATTCTGTGCGATCTCAGCTTCCAATTGGCCCGCCGCCCAACCCGCATATCCCAGCAGAACCAACGGATCGCGCGGCCCTTGCCCCATGGCAATGTCTTCAAGCACATCCAGCGTGGCCGTCATGCCAAAGGCTTCGTCCACCTGCAACGTCTTCAACTTCGAAGTATAGTCTGGGCCATGCAGCACAAATCCACGCGTCGTCTCAACCGGGCCGCCGACGTGCACCTGCTTTTGGCATGTATCCTCGCTCGCTTTGATATCGAGATGTTCCATCAATGCTCCAAGCGTCACATCGGTGGCTGGTTTATTGACGATCAACCCCATCGCGCCCTCTTCCGAATAGGCACAAATATAGATGACAGAGCGGTCAAAACGCAGGTCCTTCATCCCCGGCATCGCCACCAATAGCGCGCCGGTCAAGTCCATCGCGGCTGGATCATTCATGCATGGCTCCTTGCGGTGCATGGGGTGAATCGCCCACGTGACTACCATGCTCTGCCAGGCCGAAAGGGACAAGAGCGTGCGTTTTCACGGGCGTCGCCATACGCACGGCGTGTTCAGTTTGCAAACATTGTACGCGTAAAGGCACACTTTGCGGCCTGATTGCCCCACTTAACCGGATCGTGACTTGGAATCTCACCTCTGCACAGCCATCTAAACCCCATGATATATGCCTCTTTCAAAATCGCCGCAGCGACTGCGGCACTTCTGGCCACAGCCGCCCTGCCCGCATTTGCACAGGACCCGTATGACAATCCTGTTGAATACAAAGTGCTACAAGGCTGGGACTTGCCTGATGGTCGTCGCGTTACCGCGCTACAGCTGACGCTGGCACCGGGCTGGAAAACCTATTGGCGCTCACCGGGCGATGCCGGCATCCCACCGCAATTTGATTGGAGCCTCGCGCGCAATTTGGGCGACGTCGATATCACATGGCCCACGCCGAAAGTTTTTGTCGATAATGGTTTCCGCTCAGTTGGATATTCCGGGCAGGTGGTGATCCCGCTGCATGTCACGCCCTCCCGATCCGGCAAACCTGTTCGGTTGCGCGGAACGATGGCTTTGGGCGTCTGCGCGGACATCTGCATCCCGCACCAGATTGATTTCGACACAGTGCTAGACGCACCAGACGCAGGGCCGACGCCCGCAATTGTCGCGGCCTTGGCCGATGTACCTTATAGCGAACGCGAGGCCGAAGTGCGCAACGCGACATGCAAGCTAAGCCCCACCGAACATGGAATGCAAATCGAAGCGCGCGTGACCCTTCCACATACCGGAGGCACCGAAGTCGCCGTGATCGAAACCGGGACGTTGGGTGTTTGGGTTAGCGAACCCAAAACCTCGCGCCAAGGCGACACATTCACCGCGACCAGCGAAATGGTGCACCCCAGTGGCGGCGCCTTTGGTATTGATCGCTCCGAAGTGCGGATCACTATTTTGGGCGGCAACTACGCCGTTGACGTACAGGGCTGCACCGCCGGGTAGGCGCGTTCAAGCAAAGCGTCGCGCAATCTGGAAAGACAGAACGCTTATCACGTAAGCAACGGCACCAAACGCCAAAACGCCCGCGCTGAACAGACCCAGCGCGGCTGGCATAGCAGCCCAGCCAGCCACCTCTGGCACCTCAGCGACAATTTCGTCAGGCAAGTATCCAAACCACATTACGTGACCCAACGTGGCCGCGAACCACCCTAGAACGACGGTCCACATTACCAAAAAGCCCCAGCGCACCGAAGCCGCAGGCGATACCAACCCGCGCCGCATCGCCTTGATCTGGCGCGCCACATCGTGTTGTACCGCCACAAGCGCTGGCACCACCAGCAGCACCAACAGCATCCCAAACCCTAAGCCATAGACCAGCGTGATGATCGTCGGCTTTAGGAATTGCGCTTGCTGAGACGTTTCGTACAGCAACGGCGCCATGCCCAAAACTGTTGTCAGTGTCGTCAGCATCACCGGGCGCAAACGATCAGAGGCACCGTCAATGATTGAAGGCATCAACCCACGTTCACGTGCATATTCATCAATAGTGGTAACCAAAACGATGGAATCATTGATGATAATCCCAGTCATGCCCAGCAATCCGACCACCGTAAACATACTCAGAGGCACACCCCAATATGCATGACCGTACATTGTACCAACCAGTCCAAACGGAATGATCGCCAAGACAACAATGGGCCGCGTCCAGCTTGAAAACACCCACGATAACACCAGATAAATGCCCGTCAGTACCAAAATCAGACCTGTCAGAGCGTCATTCAGAAATTCGTTTTCCTGCTCATTCAGCCCCGATTGCAGGTAATCCACTTGCCGCTCAGCGGCGATGTTGGGTAAAACATCATCGGCCAAGGCTTGATTTATCTCTGTGGCACGCGCCGGGTCGTCCTCAGAAATGTCGCCCGTGACCGAGATCAACCGTATCCCATTCTCTCGCCGTACTGTGGAAAAGCCAGTGCGCCGGTTCACGCTGACAATATCCGCCAAGGGCACATAAAGCCCTTCGGGCGTGCGCATCTGCGTACGGTCCAGAAAATCAGCGGTTAGTTCACCGTTTGGCAGTTCAACGCGGATTTCAGCACTGCGCGGCCCGTCAGGATATGTGGCTGCCTCGATCCCGTTTAATCGATCACGCAAGGCCCGCCCCAGCGTATCGATCGTAAAGCCCAATGCTTGGCCCTGCGGCGTCAGATCAAGGATCAATTCCTCTTTGTCAAAAGCAAGGTTGTCTTCAACTGCGCTGACTTCGGGGTACTGCAATAACGCGCGCTTCAGGTCTTCGGACGCAGCTTTCAGGGTGTCGGTATCCGCCCCAAAGAACTCTACATCCAGCGCATCACCACCGGGACCAGAACGCCAGCCGCGAAAACTCACGGTCTCGGCCAATGGGTGATGGACCACCGCATCTTGCAACTGCGCCACAAAGGCAAACGACGTGTAGGGTCGCAAGTCTGCGTCGATCAATTCAATGGAAATGCCGCCCAAAAGGTCGCTGTCTTTCGAATCCGTCCCTGCCAGCCCACGGCCAGCATTGCCGCCGATTTCAGCGATGACATAATCGATGGGATTGCGACCATGCTTGGCCTCAAGCTCTGCGCCCAAGGCCTCGGTTGCGCGCTGCATTTCCCGCATCATTTCCAGAGTGTCTTCGCGCGTTGCGCCTTCGAGCATGGCAAAATTGCCCGTGACCGAACCACGTTCAGGGGCGTTAAAGAACCGCCACTGCACGTCGCCATCAATGAACAACACAATCTGGCTTGCTAGGATTGCACTAACGCCGGCCAGCACCACATAACGGCACGTTATGACGCCAGCCATAAACGGGCGGAATAGCTTTTCACGCATCCATTCAAAGCCGCTGTTGACGATGGAGGACGGTGTATCAAGACCGCGGAGTCCCATCACCGAGACCCATTCCGCCTTGCGTTTGCGAGACGAAAGCAGGAACAGCACAGCCGTAATGGCAGGCCCCGCAGCCAAATAAGGTAGCGCTGCGCGCCAGTCGCTCAATTCTTCGGGCCAAGCGATGTAACTCAGGCCGCCCGACACAATTGCACCGAGTGTCACAACACTAGCCACGGCTACAGCAAGGCGTGCGCGGCTGAATTTTGTATGATTGGACGCGTTCAAGGCGTGAGCCATATGGTGCGGCAAGATCAAGAAACATTCCACCATTGACGCGATCAGCACTGCAATAACTGTATAGGGAATGTCGCGGATCAGATCACCAAAGCGTCCCCCAATGATCACCAGCCCAAAGAACGCAATCACTGTCGTCAAGGTCGCCGCAAAAACAGGCATCGCCATGCGTCGTGCTGCGTTTTCAGCCGCAGTATTGGGGTCTTCTCCGTAAGCGCGGTAGCGGTGATCGGCATGCTCGCCCACCACGATCGCGTCATCAACCACAATGCCAAGTGTAATGATCAAGCCGAACAAAGAGATCATATTGATCGTCAATCCGCCCACATACATCAGCGCAATCGCAGCCATCAGCGCCACCGGAATCCCTGCCGCCACCCACAGTGCAGTCCGTGCGTTTAGAAACAGGAACAACAGCGCCACAACCAAACCAAGCCCGATCAAAGCATTGTCGATCAGAATGTCGAGCCGCGCCGAGATCGCCTCGGCACGGGTGCGGATCAAATCAACGACCACAGCAGGCGGCAACGTAGCTTGCAAGGCGTCTGCAACCTCCTGCACTTGCCCTTGCATCGCGATGGCATCACCCTGGTTCGAGCGGTCCACACGAATGGAAACGGCAGGATTTTCACCCACAAAATAACTCCGCTCGCGGCTTGCTCCCAGCTGTTGGATGCGCGCCACATCGCGGATGCGCAGTTTGGATCCATCCTCGTTAGACCGCAGAACAATGCTACCAATCTCTTCGGGTGAACGCTTTTGCGTGCCGGTCCTGACACGCGCATTTGCGCCCGTCACATCGCCCGCTGGGTC
>CAZJAW010000054.1:7396-9669 GCA_964544035.1 uncultured Rhodobacterales bacterium | reverse complement strand
GTTCCAGATAGTCTGTGCTGCATCCGCGGCTTATTTTTGGATGAAGTTGCCGAGCGAGAAGAATACCTAGATGTTAAGGCATTTTCGGAAACCCCTTCAAAAGCGAATACTTACGTGGAAAACGCCTTAGATGCATTGTCGCGATTGTCGGACCCCATGCGCATATTCAGTGGCGACGAGGAAATTGATCCATTTCATTTTGAGACACCAAGAGAACTGGTGCTTTGTTGCTTGCTCATCGGTCAAGGCAAATTGAAACGTGCGCGCACCACCTTACTGACCTACCTTGAGACAGTAGAAAAAAAGGAACTGCAAAACCGATTTATGCATATTTCACATGTTCAGGAATGGGCGACCCAACAAGGGTTGCTCTAACTGAACTTAACCATGCATCGAGCGTTCGAAACAAAATGTAAAAAAACGCCTTAATTCTCTGGCGCAAAATTGGTACTTAAGTCTAAGTAATAGTTTCTGAAGTTGTGTGAGAGTCCGAATGCCAGTAATTATCGCAATTCTTGCCGCAATAGGTGGCGCGCTTTGGTGGTGGGTCCGCAGCAACCCGCGCGAAGCGATTGATACAGCCGCTGACGTCGCGACTACCATTGCGAATGCGCCGCGCAGGCTCGCCTTTCGCAAACAGACCAAGGCTCATCCGGTCGAAGGTATTGATGACCCCCGCATTGCGATTTGTGCCATAGCGCAATCCTTTATCGAACTCGATGATCTGCCCACAATTGAACAACGCAAAAGATTGCACGTTCTAATGCGCAGCAAATTGCGCTGCTCCGAAGAAGAAGCCACCGAAATCGAAGTGCTTGGCCGCTGGCTTGTGACGCAATGCAACACTGGCAAGGAGGCCATTCCCCGGCTTGGTCGACGCCTGAACAAGATTGACGACGGAACAGCTTGGGACCAAATGCAAACCATTCTGACCTCGCTGGTCGAAAGCGATTTGTCCCATGCGCAATTGGATGCAATCGACGATCTGCGCGTCGCGTTTAAGCGCAGGTGATGTCGAGGCGGGTTTTGATTTCGCACGGATTAGCTTTGCTGACATCGGCGTGCATCGCGACCCCAGCACTCGCATGGGAGTTCACCCTAACCCCCATTTGCACCCTCACCCATACGGAAGCGTCTGCAAACGTCGAACTCACCTACGACCACTCCGCCGCTCTTTATACGATCAGCATCACCGCGCCCCAAGGATGGCCCTCCGCCCCCGCGTTTTCCATCCGCTTTGACGGACCGCAGTCCAGCACCATCTCTACCACGCTCCACCAAATCGCAGGCGACACCATCAGCGTCAGCGACTCTGGCTTTGGCAATGTCCTGGACGGGCTGGAATTTAACAATTCGGCCACGGCCTTTACCGACACAACATCCGCCACCGTATCTTTAGACGGGGCTGCGGGACCAGTCGCCCGTTTCCGAGCCTGTACAGAGGCACCAATCGCTTAAGGCTACGTCCTAACCAAATCTTAACCAACGTCAGGCCTAGTCAGGTTTTGTTAACCATGACGGAGCGCCTGAAATGCGCATCCCCTTCCTGATCCCGGCTTTGATGCTGGCACATCCTGCGGATGCGGGTGCATGGTTGCGCGATGAGGGCACGGTGTTCTTGTCCTTCAGTAGCACCATCGACGCCTTGGGTCGAAACACTGGATCAGTCTATGCTGAATACGGGTTGCGCCCCAAACTGACGCTTGGCGCAAAAGTGGATGTCGACATGACTGCCGGGCAGATCGGCAATGGCAGCGCTCTTGTTTTTGCGCGCAAACCCATCGCGACGGGCAAACACGACTTCAAACTGGCTTATGATTTTGGGATTGGCGCTACAATCGAGGAGGACCCAGCAGCACTGCTTCACGTCGGCCTCAACTATGGTCGCGGGTACACCGCGTGGGATCGGGCCGGATGGGTATCGATTGATAGTGCATTACAATGGGCCGAAAGTGACGCAGCGCCGACGGCAAAATTGGATGGCACAATTGGATTGACTCTAAACGACCACTTTAAAGTGATGTTTCAAGTTTTTTATTCGAACACGGACTCTGACGCGACAACCACCTTAGCCCCGTCACTGATTTGGACGCCAAATACCGATACAAATCGCACCTACCAAATTGGCGTCGAATCCAAGGACGGCGTTTTAGGCGTGAAACTGGGGCTTTGGCGTTCATTTTGAAGCTGGGCAGGCCAACATGGCCTGCCCATATCAATACTTAGGTTTTGTCCATGCGCACTGTGGCACGGATAGAGCCGCGTACATCCGA
>CAZJAW010000054.1:0-7296 GCA_964544035.1 uncultured Rhodobacterales bacterium | reverse complement strand
GAGTTGACGTTGAAACCAATCGCAATCCGGTCTTCGACGTTCAAGCTTTCTTCGGGCGACAGAAACTGACAGCGGTCAATCAACATGCCCTGGCAACCTGTGCCAATGGACGTGATGCCCCCAATTTTTAGGGCGCGTAATGAAACACTCATGCAATGCAAACGTCGGGCCTGTAGGCGCCAGCATGATAGCCGAGCGTCTGTTGTTACACTGGAATTCAATGTTGGCCATGTTGAACTTGGACAGCTTAGAAAAGCCGCTGAAATCCATCAGATATTTAAACCGTCGAAACGTGAAATTTTGCGTTCCAGATGCATCAAATAGCGCCGCATTCAACTCGACGGTCCCTGCTCCGATGTTGACTCGAAGGACATAGATCTCGCGCCCTACGCCATTGCCTTCGACCAAAGCACCAACTGGAATGTTGGCAACATTTGTGACGTTGGTCAAAACGCGCGCGTTGGACGCACTGTAGGTTGCTTGACTGGTCACCACTGTGGTGTCCCAGTTATCACCCTGAGCTTCTAACTGACCGTTGCAGATCACGCGGCGTGTATTAAGTTGGTCGCGGTTTGGAACCGCAGCAGCCATATTGATCGTGTCCGTGGCCTGTATGCGACGCCCACCCATATCAAGGCTTTCATGATCTGAATTGTTCAGCAAAGCCTGAAAGGCTTTCCGAAACGCGACTCCTTCGTCGCCAAAAGCCTCAATGTAAGTTGGCAAATCAAAGCTTTTGCGCAACAGCAGAATTTTGTCGGTTGGCATAGATACCGAGCCTTCAAACTTAACCAACTCATCAATTGCGACATCCTGATTCAGTCGAAAGGTGCCTGCCGGCACCAAAATGGTACGCCCATCCGCGGCTGCATTGGCCGCATACAACGCATCACTGTCATCTGTCGACCCGTCTCCGACGGCGCCATAATCTCGCACGTCGACCAGCGATACGATATCGCGTAGAAAAACCGACGTTACGTCCTCGATCACAATGTCATCGATACGCACGATGCCCCCATTGGGGCCAGTCAGATCGATCCCAAAATGCCCATAAATTGGTTCCGCCCCCCAAACCAAATCGACGCCGCTCCTGTTGCCCGCGCCGATGATGGCGGACACTTCAACCACTTCGCCAAAATTGGTCAGCGCCACAGATAGACCTGTGGTATCAACACCCGAAACAACAGACCCGTTGCTATGGGCCGCAAAGCCGGAAATGCGCACCGACGGCAAACTTCCACTGATCGCTTTGACGCGCGCAGTCACCCGCAGGTAGCAGCCCGGCAACAACGGTGTCTCGCCCATATAGCGAACGCGCGTTGTACTCGAAATTTTTTGCAACTCCAAAGAACCGCCAAAATCCTGATCGGCGGGCACAAAACCCGCGTTGGCAGCGTTTTGATACGTATCTGTACCAGGCGTGCCATCGCCACTTGACCAGACATTCAAGCCATCTGCAAAGGCGGGTGGCATTAGCAGTACACCCTCAGTGATCGCCTTATTCATACATCTATCCCTTTTTCATGGACGCGACCGGAGGGGTCCGGCCTGTTCGGAATGGGGAAGTATCAACGTATGGTTAACGCGCAGTCAGGTCGGCGTGCGATGGTTCGCTCAGAAACGCAACGCGCCAGTGAAAGTGAATTCGATGATCAAGGGTTTGAGCACCGCATGTGAAGCACAATGAGTACCCGATAAGCCATCGGATTCTCATGAGACATCAGGAGGCATAACTCCGAAAGTGAAACGCACCGCCAATTTGTAGGCGGCCGCGTCTGCAATATAAGTTTAGGGGCGGCCTAATGTCGGCAACACCACCAGACGCTTAAACTGTCATATGTCGCGCCCGCGATCCACGCTCAATCGCAGCGGCGTGCAGACGATCAATCTCCAGCTCATACCGCATTTCTTCCAGCATACGCAGCTCTCTTTCGTCCAAAGACCCGTCAGCCGCAGCCACATCGCAAGCCAAAGCATACGCCGTTTCATTCAACCGCGCAGGCAACGCGTCACGTACCAAACCAAACAGCGCGTCCAGTCCATCTTCTTGCTCAAACAGATCAAACACTATTTGCGCCGTCACATTCATACGATCCACATCGTAGTCCGCGAACACAGGCAAATGGTTCACTGATGCATTGATTTTTACCAATTCGACTGTGCGAATATCCTCATCCGAGGCAGACACGGCAATCATCAGCGCCACAAGCGCATCCTGCGCGGTCAGACTCAGCTGTTCAATCTCAGACATAGGGATTCCTTTCGCTCTGTTACCCCCTCAATATTGACGCCTGCCGCACCTCGCAATAGGTAGCGGCGTGATGTCGCCCAACTGGCCGTGCATCAAATTGGCCGTCGCAACGGGCGTTGGCCGGATGAGTTAGGACAAAACCTTATGTCGAGTTTGCGTGACACTGCGATGACGAGCAAAGCGTGGCCCTTTGAAGAAGCCCGCAAAGTTCTCAAACGCTATCAAAAAGCGCCGCCTGAAAAAGGATTTGTCCTCTTCGAGACCGGCTATGGCCCCTCGGGTCTGCCCCATATCGGTACATTCGGAGAAGTCGCGCGCACCACAATGGTCATGCGCGCCTTTCAGGAACTCTCAGATATCCCGACCAAGCTGATCTGCTTTTCTGACGATCTTGATGGTATGCGCAAAGTACCTGGCAACGTGCCCAACCCCGAAGCACTGCAAGAGCACATTCAAAAACCACTCACCTCGGTGCCGGACCCGTTTGGAACGCATGACAGCTTCGGTGCACACAACAACGCCATGCTGCGCCGCTTCCTCGATACGTTCGGGTTTCAATATGAATTCATTTCAGCAACCGAATTCTATCGCTCTGGCAAGTTCGACACGATCCTGCTGCGCGCGGCAGAAAAATACGATGATGTCATGAAGGTGATGCTCAAATCCTTGCGCGAAGAGCGCGCGCAAACTTATTCCATCTTCCTGCCTATCCACCCCGACACGGGCCGCGTGATGTATGTGCCGATGAAGCACGTCGATGCCGCAAATGGCACAATCACCTTTGATACCGAAGAGGGTGAGGAAATGACACTGCCCGTCACCGGCGGCAATGTGAAACTCCAGTGGAAGCCTGACTTTGGTGCCCGTTGGGCAGCCCTTGGCGTCGACTTCGAAATGTACGGCAAGGATCACTCCACCAATACACCGATCTACGACCGCATCTGCGAGATTCTCGGTCAGAAAAAGCCCGAGCATTTCACCTATGAACTGTTCCTCGATGAAAACGGCCAGAAAATCTCCAAAACCTCCGGCAACGGCGTCAGTATCGACGAATGGCTGACCTATGCCAGCGCGGAATCCCTGTCCTATTTCATGTATCAAAAGCCCAAGACGGCCAAACGCATGTTTTTCGACGTAATCCCTAAGGCTGTGGACGAATATCACCAGCAACTGCGCGCCTATGTAGATCAAGACGATAAACAGCGTTTGAACAACCCTGTCTGGCACATCCATGGCGGCAACGTTCCCACCAGCGACATGGTTGTCCCGTTTGCAATGCTGCTTAACCTCGCCTCTGTTTCGGGCGCGGAAACCAAAGACACGCTCTGGGGCTTTATCCAACGCTACGCTCCTGACACTGGTCCAGATACACATCCCGGCATGGATCAGGCCGTCAGCTTTGCTGTGCGTTATTACAACGACTTCGTGAAACCTGCCAAAACGTACCGCCTGCCTACCGATACCGAACGCGAAGCGTTGCAAGCCCTGCGTGCTGAGCTGGCCGCTTACGACGGCGAAATCAACGACGAAGCGTTGCAATCCGTAGTCTATGCCGTTGGCCGTGACCGCTTCGACCCCCTACGTGGTTGGTTCACCGCATTGTACGAAGTACTACTGGGCGCAAGCCAAGGCCCGCGCTTTGGCGGGTTCATAGCGCTATACGGCCTGCAGGAAACCATTGCATTGATCGACAAAGGGTTGGCGGGCGAGTTGGTGACCTAGGGCGTCCACGTCTCTAAAATTTGGCGAATTCCAAGACTGCGCTATCATCTTCCTTGCAAAGAGGGAGATGACAGATGCGCAAATTGATGATGGGCATAGCACTGGCAACTGCAATGACTGGAGCCGCATGGGCACAAGGCTCTGAAATCGAAGGTGTGATCAGTAGCCAGATCGAAGCGTTCCAAGCCGACAACTTCACTCAAGCATTCAAGTTCGCCTCCCCCTCGATCCAAGGCATCTTTCGCACACCTGAAAACTTCGGGCGCATGGTGACCCAAGGCTTCCCTATGGTCTGGCGCCCTGCCGAAGTCACCTATCTAGAGCTGCAGGAAATCAATGGCGCATTGCATCAGAAAGTGCAGATCGTAGATACAGAAGGGCGCGTACACCTGCTGGATTATCGAATGCTCGACACTGACATGGGTTGGAAGATCAACGGCGTGCAACTTCTTGAAAGCACCGCGCTCAGCGCTTAATCCTTAAAACCGCGGAGCGCCATAATCAGCAATTTCCCGCACAGTCCACTCGACCGCGCGACGCATCGTGCTTCCCAACGCATCATCAAAGGCACTGGCGACCTCAGATGCATCGTCAGTGTCCGACAAGGTTACCACTTCAAAGGAATCCGATCCGATGATGCGATCTGAAAATGCATCAATCAACTTGATGTTCAGGCGTACGTCGATCTCCAAAGGTGCTTCGGGATCGTTCTGCGGCACTGTGGCCTGAAATTCGCGAATGTCTGTGACGACCAGAAAATCTGCTCGTAAACCAATTGCGGAACTGCCTACGGCGGGGACCCGGCCCGAGTTCTCAAAACTCTCGATCAGCAGCGACTGCACGATCAGTGGCGCGCGATCCACCCAACGTGCACCCGGCAGATATTGCACCCGCAACGGCGTCGGTTGCACTGCAATCTGATCCGTATCCACAGCAGCTGTGGCTGTCGGTTCCTCAACCGCGATCTGATATTTCAGCGACGGCAAATCCTCGTCAAATGTGCTTTTGGGCGTCAGCACAAACAATTCGTTCGGAATCGCTGCATTCGTTAACCCAGTCAAGGCCGTACAACCGGGCAAACCGCCCAAAAACATCAAGCCCAAAGCACAGTATTTCATAGCCATTTTCATCGGTCGAACCTTGAGTTTTGAGTGCCAAGCAAGAAACGTGCCGGATCACGTTCGACTTTGTTAACCAAACGGTCGATGTTGGCAACAAGCCTATTGGCTTCATCAGTGAACTTAAGAAGCGAAGGCAGGCCAAGGCGCAAAAAGTCCGACAATTGGCGTTGATTGTTCTGTACAATCTCCTCCAAAGACCCCGTCAGATTTGCAGCAGAGGTCGCCGCCAACACCACTTGTTCGGCAACGACGTCAATACTGCCGGACGCTCTATTTATGGTCGAGGTAACGGCTGCAGCGGCCCCGCGGAAATCGTTGATGATACCGTCGATGTCAGCACTGGCGATGATTTGGTTGGCCGACTCGAATGTCTTATTGGCTGTGGCCAACGTGGCGGATGCATCCTCCATCGCTTCGTAAATCGCAGCGAGGGTCACATCTGAATTGGCAAAAGTCTGGTTCGCGACCGCGATCAATTCGGTACCATCGTCGGCAAAAGTGATAAAACGATCCGCCACGACATTTGCGCGGCTCCCCACGTCGTCAATCACGCGATTGGCAGTTTGAGCCGTGGTGCGCACATCGCGGGTCAGCGGCGTCAGCTGTTCGTCGATGTAGGTGTTCGCTCGCGCCACTGCGGAGCGCGCTTCCTTGATCGTGATTTGGGCTTCACCAAGTGCGACAGTAGCTGAATCCAGCGCCACGCTCCCCTGATCCGCCAAAGTGTCGATGCGCCCAGAAATGCGCTGCACTTCACTGCCTGCCTCGGTGATAACGCGATTGGCCGTCTGTGCAGTCGTTCGCAAATCGTCCGACAGAGGCACCAGATTATTGGTCCGAAAATCATCGATCCCCGTTATAGCCGTGTTCGCAGAAACAAAGGCCTCGTTCGCCGTGCTGAGTGTTTGCGCCGCACCATCCAGAACAACAGTACCGCGCGCGGTCAAATCGTTGATCTGAGTGGCGATCTCAGATGCCTGTCCGCCAACCTCGTCAATCACGCGATTAGCAGTCTGAGCCGTCGCACGTACGTCACGGGTCAGTGGCGTCAGCTGTTCGTCGATGTAAGTGTTCGCCCGCGCCACCGTAGTGCGCGCATCCCTGATTGTAATTTGCGCTTCATCAAGCGCGACAGTGGCCGAATCCAGTGCTAAGCCCCCCTGATTCGCCAAAGTGTCGATGCGCCCAGAAATGCGCTGCACTTCACTGCCCGCCTCAGCAATGACTCGATTGGTCGTCTGCGCTGTCGTTCGCAAATCGTCCGACAGAGGCACCAAATTATTGGTCCGAAATTCCTCGATCCCGTCTATGGCCGCGTTGGCAGAGGCAAAGGTCTCGTTCGCTGTGCCCAGCGTCAGCGCCGCCCCATCCAAAACCACTGCTCCGCGCGCAGTCAGATCGCTGATCTGAGTGGAAATCTCGGCTGCTTGTCCACCAACATCATCAATTACGCGGTTGGCGGTTTCAGTTGCAACGCGCAACTCATCGGCCAAGGGCACCAAATTCGCCGTGGTGAATTCTCCGATTGTGGCGACAGTATCATTGGTTGTTTCCAACGTACCTGTTGCGGTCGTCAAAGTTGTTTCAGCCGTGTCGGCCAACAATTCCAAACGCTTTGTAAAGGTCGCGATCTCACGTGCCGCCGATCCCAAATCGCCGGAAAGCGATTCAAAATCCTGCAACACGGTATCAACCCGGTTCGACGCCGAGGCAAGGTTTGCCAGCAAAGTGCTTACCGCTTCCTTATTTTCCGTGTCAAAGACGTCGTTGACATTCTCGAGCAGCACCACAGCGCGATCAAGCAGCACAGGTGCACCCTCAAACACAGACTGCAATGCAGTGCGTTCAGACGGGATAACAGCGCCGTTTGACAATGGCGCCGATGAATCCGACCCACCCGACAGGCCGACAAAGCTAACGCCCGTAACACCCTGTGATTGCAGCTTGGCGACGGTCTCGGTGTTCACTGGCGTTTCAGCGGACACTTCAAGCGTGACCCGAACTTTCGAGGAATCCTCTTCATCCAGTTCAATGGCGATAACTTGCCCCACAGGCAGTCCGTTGTAACGCACATCGCTGGCAGACCCTAAACCAGACACATCCGAAAACAGCACGTCATAATAGGCATATTGCTTGTCCACCTCGACCTTTGCGAACCACAACAAAAAACCCAGCGCACCGATGATGCCTGCAAGGGTAAAC
>CAZJAW010000053.1:0-9872 GCA_964544035.1 uncultured Rhodobacterales bacterium | reverse complement strand
GACTGAGGTGCGCGCTGCGGGCACTGCCTTTGTTGACATGCGCAACCGGATTGAACGGCAGATCGAGACCAGAACGCTGATGTTATCTGGTGTCAGCCATGATCTGCGCACTCCGCTGACGCGGATGCGGCTGGCATTGTCGATGCTTGATGATGACGACCGCATAGCGCTAGAGCGTGATGTGGATGACATGCAGGGGATGATTGACGCTTTCCTTAGCTTTGCCAAGGGGGAAGCTGAGGGTGAACCAGAGGCCATTGACCCCATCGCGTTTGCCCAAGACATCATTGCGGACGCTCAGCGCGGTGGACAACCCGTGACGTTAGTCGAGGCAACTGGCGAGGGCAAAGTGACCCTACGCGCTGCTGCGATGCGTCGTGCGCTGGACAATTTGATTGGCAATGCGGTGCGCTATGGCGCGCGTGCCGAAGTGTCGGTTCGACTGAGTGACAAGTCTTTGCGTTTTCGCATTGAGGACGCAGGCCCCGGCATTCCCGCTGATCGTCACGCAGAGGCACAGCGCCCCTTTACGCGGTTGGATCGCGCGCGCAATCAAAACATGGGATCGGGCGTAGGGCTGGGCCTTGCGATCGCCACAGACATTGCGCGCGCCCACGGCGGCGTGTTGCGCCTTGGTCAAAGCGAAAAGTTGGGTGGCCTGCGGGCAGATATTGTGATCGCGCGCTAGTCCGCGCGTTTTGGCAGCCGCGCGCTAGTCCGCGCGTTTTGGCAGCCGCGCGCTAATCCGCGCTTTTTTTTGTGTTGCGATGGATGTGCGCAAAAATTGTGCCGTTACGGCATGCTTGCGGGCAATCACAGTGCCACCTAGCGTTTTTATGACCCAATCCTCAGGAGAGCAGAGATGAACCCGTTTGACATGATCAAGACCCACATGACGCAGGCCATCCCGTTTGCAAATCATGTCGGGGTTGAGTTGATCGAAATTGGCGATGGCAGTTGCACGGCCGCACTTGAGCAACGCACAGAGACATCTAACCACATCGCCACGCAGCATGCGGGCGCCATGTTTACATTGGGCGAGGCGGCCTCGGGTGGTGCACTTGGTGGGGCCTTGGCGCCTGTATTACTCGAAGTTCGACCAGTCGCAGCAGGCGCAGAAATCAAATACGTTAAGATCGCCAAGGGGCGGCTGACGGCAACGGCACAGACTGACACGCCCGGTGCGGATTTGTTAAAAACGCTGCAAGACGTGGGCAAAGTCGCCTTTGGTGTTGATGTGGATATTCGTGATGCCGAACAGGACACCGTGGTCACGATGCGCGTCGATTGGCACGTGAGCAAAGCCTGAAGGTACGGCGCTAAATGGCGGTGATTTTGGTAGGCCCGGCAGGACTTGAACCCGCAACCAAAGCGTTATGAGCGCTCTGCTCTAACCAGTTGAGCTACAGGCCCGCCAAGATTTCGAGATACCACTGATATCTGCCGTGTCAAGGCAGACATCAGCAGCAAAAGTGGATCAACCAGAACTTGAAACGCGCATCAATGAGAATGGCGTCAATGTCCTTAAAAATTCATGCGGATAGGGAAACGCCGTGGTTACCGGTGTAATGCGCGTAATTTGTGAAAACGTAGCGGTGTTTACATCTTTGTCTCAAGTGATCACCTACGATAGACGTGCTGCTTTTTTTAACGGGCGCGGTCCTCTTGTGTGCTTCGGTCACATCCTCGCACATGTAACCGAACAGGTTGTTTGCACACTTGCGCTAGGGTAACCGATTAAAAAAACTCCACACGAAGGGACAAACCATGACGAACGGACAAGTTTATAAACGCTTTGCGATTGTGACAGTGCTCACCATGATCGCCATCTTTGCGATTACCTATGTGCTTGAAGCGTTGTTCGGTTTGGAGGCGGGTGGGGCCGCTGGCATTGTTTCACTGATTGTGCCTGCAATGGACGCAGGTGGAACATATGTGCGCAAGACAGGCGAATTGCTGGAAAAAGGGCGTATGTGGCGCATGTCAGCTGTGTTCTTTTTGATCAATTTTGTGATTGGACTGGTGGTTTTAGTGGCGATCCTTATCATCGGTGAGGCTGATTTTGTGGCGCTGTTTGCAGCGTTCGGGTTCCCTGGATTGCTGATCATCTTGGCGGGCTTTGCGGTGGTTTGTATTCTTATCGCACGCTTCTTTCTTGGCCTTGGTGGGCGTCAAACGCTCAAGCTGCTCGAAAAATAAGATCGACCTTGACGCGAGGCCATGGACGGCGCTCAGGCTCCTTGGTAGGGACACGCCACTTGGATCACGGAGGCGGCCATGGCCAGCAGCAACAAGAACGGAATGACCTACGCACAAGCGGGTGTGGATATCGACGCAGGCAATACGTTGGTCGAAAGGATCAAACCTGCGGCCAAACGCACTGCTCGCCCTGGTGTGATGTCAGGCCTTGGTGGGTTCGGTGCCATGTTCGATCTGAAGGGCGCAGGGTACGATGATCCAATTTTGGTTGGGGCAACGGATGGGGTTGGCACCAAATTGCGGATTGCGATTGATACTGGAAATGTAGATGGCGTTGGCATCGACTTGGTCGCCATGTGTGTCAATGATCTGGTTTGTCAGGGCGCAGAACCGCTTTTTTTCCTGGATTATTTTGCGACAGGAAAGCTGGAACTGGATCAGGCGACACGGATCATCAATGGCATTGCCAAAGGGTGCGAGATGTCAGGCTGTGCGTTGATTGGCGGCGAAACGGCGGAAATGCCTGGGATGTATCCAGAGGGCGATTTCGACCTAGCTGGGTTTAGTGTTGGCGCAATGGAGCGAGGCACTGAAATACCGCGCGATGTCACTGAAGGGGATGTGTTGATTGGCCTTTGGTCCAATGGTGTGCATTCCAACGGGTATTCGTTGGTACGTAAGATCGTCGAGCAATCGGGGTTGGATTGGGCTGATCCATCACCCTTTAGCAAAGGTACATTGGGCGAGGCTTTGCTGGCCCCAACGACACTGTACGTCAAAGGTTGCGTAACGGCGTTGAAAGAGACCGACGCGGTCCATGCGTTGGCCCATATTACGGGCGGTGGTTTGACCGAAAATCTGCCCCGCGTATTGCCAGAAGGGCTTGGGGTGAACGTCGAACTGAATGCTTGGCCATTGCCGCCTGTCTTTAAATGGTTGGCGGAACAGGCAGGGCTGGAGCAATCCGAAATGCTAAAGACGTTCAACTGTGGCATTGGTATGGTTGCGGTGGTGGCGCGGGATCAGGCGCAAGCCGTCGGTGATTTATTCCAAGCTGCGGGTCATACTGTGTGTGTGATCGGCGAAGTCACATCAGGCGAGGGCGTGACCTATTCAGGTACGCTTTTGTGAGCAAACGGGTCGGCATCTTTGTCTCGGGTGGCGGGTCGAACATGCGCGCGCTGGTCGAAGACATGAAAGGCGATCACCCCGCACGCGCGGCGGTGGTGGTGTCCAACAATGAAAATGCTGGCGGTATTGCTTGGGCGCGGGCGCAAGGTATCGCAACCGAAGTGATCGATCACCGCCCACATGGTGAGGATCGCGCCAGTTTTGAGGCGGCCATTGCGGCCGCTCTGGCGCCCTACAATCTCGACATCATTTGCCTTGCAGGTTTTATGCGCGTGTTGACGGCAGGGTTTGTCACGCCGTGGCAAGGTCGCATGCTGAACATCCATCCCTCGCTTCTGCCTAAATACAAAGGGCTGCACACCCATGCCCGCGCGCTAAAGGCGGGCGACAAAGATCATGGATGCACCGTGCATTTGGTCACCGCAGCATTGGATGATGGCCCGATTTTAGGACAGGCCCATGTCCCTGTGCACAAAGGCGATACGCCCGACATATTGGCCACGCGCGTACTGGTACAAGAGCATCGCCTTTACCCGGCCGTCTTGCGCCGTTTTGCGGCCGGGGAAACAGCGCCTCTCATGCTCTAGTCACGACTATGGGATTGGTGTAGACCCATATAAATCTCACGGTAATTTACACCGTAAAAAATAAGAAGCCGCGCATGAAAACTATTACCACGACCGCCGACCTCGAAACCTACTGCAAAGAGGCGGCGCAACATGACTATGTCACTGTGGACACTGAGTTTTTACGCGAACGCACATACTATTCCAAGCTTTGCCTGATCCAGTTGGCCATGCCGGGCACAGATGACAGTAACGCTGTGTTGGTGGACCCGCTGGCAGAAGGGCTGTCACTGGAGCCGCTTTACGATCTGTTTCGCGACACATCAGTGGTCAAAGTGTTCCACGCAGCACGTCAGGATCTTGAGATTTTCTATGTGGATGCGCAGGTTTTTCCTGAGCCGTTGTTTGACACCCAAGTTGCGGCCATGGTCTGCGGGTTTGGCGAACAAGTGGGTTACGAGACGCTTGTGCGCAAGATTGCGCGCCAAGGTGTGGACAAGACGTCACGCTTTACCGATTGGTCGCGCCGCCCGCTGACGGACGCGCAAAAGAATTACGCTTTGGCTGATGTGACGCACCTGCGCCAGATTTATGAATTTCTGGCGGCTCAACTTGCCGAAAATGCGCGCGCACGTTGGGTCGAAGAAGAACTGCAGATTTTGCTGACCCCGGCGACCTATATCATTGCCCCGGAAGTGGCCTGGAAACGGGTGAAAACGCGCACGTCCTCGCCCAAGTTTCTGGCCATCGTTCAAGAGCTGGCAGCGTTTCGCGAATCCCATGCCCAAAGCCGCAACATCCCGCGCAATCGCGTGTTCAAAGATGACGCATTGGTCGAATTGGCCAGCAACAAGCCCAAAACCCTCGAAGATTTGGGGCGATCCCGTTTGCTGTTGCGGGACGCACGTAAGGGCGACATCGCCGAAGGTATTCTGGCCGCGGTAAAGCGCGGCGTTCAGATGCCCCGCGACTCCATGCCAAAGCCAGACCGCTCGCGCGAAAAACTGCAGGTTAACCCCGCCTTGGCGGACCTGCTGCGTGTGCTTTTAAAGGCCAAGACAGAAAGTGCGGGCGTGGCGGCCAAACTCATCGCCTCGGCTGCGGATCTGGATGCCTTGGCTGCGGGCGAGCGCGATGTATCGGCCCTAAAAGGCTGGCGATCCGAAGTGTTCGGAGAGGACGCGCTGCGCCTATGTGAAGGTCGAGTCGCGCTGACCGCCGAAGGCGACGACGTGCGCATTATTTCATTGGATAAATGACGGGCGAACGGCCAAGGCTGCGCCGGTTCGAAGCTGTTTAGCGACGCGTTGTGGTTTGTGCGTTGCGTTCTCCTTCAACACGGATCACGCGTACAAATTCCAAATCCTGATCTGACAGCCGTACGGCAGCTGTGACAGTGCGGACACGTTGCGATGTCGTGCGCTGCAAGCTTCTGGGGCGTTCTACTTCAAGCCTATAAGTCAGAACACCGTCAACGGGCGTTGCATCATCTGTGGCTGGGACCAATTGCACACCAAAAGGCCGGTCATGGGCGGATATGCCTGTTGCGCGAATGATGGCGCCACCGGGCACGCGTTCGATGACAAGATCGCTGACTTGATCAATGGGCTGCCCGTTGCTGGTTTCGACAGTGTTACGCAGAGATTTGAACAAGCTGGTTCGGCGCTCTGTCGGGATCAATGGGTTTACCGTTTCTTCTGATCTGCGCACCGTCGGCTCGGATTGGCTGCGCCCAAACCAGTTGGCGGGGTTAATGCGGCTTTCGCGCACAGTGGCACAGGCAGTCAGGCCGAGCGTTGCAATCAAAAGGCTGGTGGTCAAAAGGCGCATCGGTCTCTCGCTTTAACTCTTGGTCCATTTGGTAACGGATGCGGACCCGCTTGAAAAGCGCCCATTGCCGCACTGGACCTTTGGCGTGCAAGTCCCTAGTTCACTGCCTAGACCCAGTACAAGAGGCCCCCATGGCAAGCCCTGCATTCGAAGAGATTGTTGAAGACTTTGAATTCCTCGAGGATTGGGAAGATCGCTATCGCTATGTGATCGAACAAGGCAAAGCGATGGACCCACTGGACGATGCGCTAAAGGTGCCTGCGACCAAAGTTGATGGTTGCGCGTCGCAAGTCTGGCTGCATCCGGTGATCGAGGGCGGGCAGTTTCATTTCGACGGCGACAGTGATGCGATGATTGTGAAAGGGCTGATTGCGTTATTACGCAAGCTTTACAATGGGTTGAGCCCGGCAGATGTTTTGACCGTAGACGCACGTGCCGAAATGGCGCGGTTGGGTCTAAACGATCATTTGTCAGCGCAGCGATCCAACGGATTGCGTGCTATGATCGAACGGGTGCGGCTGGTTGCGGCTGGTTAAAAGCGCGGTCGTCGCGGGTTTTAGAAAGCACCAATCAGAGCGCCTTGAGCGTTTTTTCTAAATCACCGTAACCAGTGTAGCGACGTTCAAATTTCAGACCCAAGGTTTGTGCGGCTTGTTGCGCTTTTTCCGTCAGGGCCGGGTCGTCGGTTTGGGCTTGATATATCAGCGTCTCGTAGTTGCCAAAGTACATATCACGCAATTCAGGATGACGGTCGAGGCCCATGGGTTTCAGGATGAACGCTTCGAACTGGCGGACAAGGAAATCAGTCAAGTAAAAGGCCGTGAATTCACTTTCACTTAGGCGCGTAAACTTCTCATTTCCTTCGAAAAAACTGTAACAGTGGGGCCCCGAAACCATCTCGACGTCAAGCTCATTACAGGCTGCCTCCAACAAACCGCCTGTGCCGCAATCCGCATAGACAACAAAGATGCTATCGTAGCGATTGCGATGTTTGGCCACCGCTTTGCGCACCTCATCGGTGATCTTTTCAGGATAAAGGTGCAGCTTGGCGGGCAGGCATGTCAGGTCCAAATGATCCCAGTTATTTGTCGCCTTAAGATCAAGAATTTCACGCGCAAGTGCGCCGCATGCGATCAGCAAAATTCGGCCCGTGCCTGTCGCACTTAGCCCAGTTTCGGTGAGGGCGGTGTCGCTTAGCGCCATTTGATCGGACTTCCAACACAACTGCGTTCTGGATCGCGCAGGCTGAACGACAGCGCGGGCCATCTAAAATCGCAAACAGCTGTGTCGTTGAGCATGCTATCCTAACCCATCTGCATGGGGCAGGGCGCTTTACCCCGCCGCCAATTGATTGTGTTTGCGCGCCACAAATTCCTTGGCCGTTTCCACCGCCACAGCCGCGTCACGGCAATAGGCGTCCGCACCGATGGCCTTGCCAAATTCCTCATTCAGAGGTGCGCCACCAACCAGTACGATATAGTCGTCACGGATACCCTTTTCGACCATCGTGTCGATCACGACCTTCATATAGGGCATTGTCGTGGTCAAAAGCGCGGACATGCCAAGGATGTCAGGGCCTTCTTCCTCAATCGCGTCCAGATATTTTTCGACGGCGTTATTGATGCCCAGATCGACAACTTCAAATCCGGCACCTTCCATCATCATCGACACAAGGTTCTTGCCGATGTCGTGGATGTCGCCCTTGACTGTGCCGATCACCATCTTGCCCACGCGGGGTGCGCCGGTTTCAGCCAGTAGCGGTTTCAGAATAGACATGCCGCCCTTCATCGCGTTAGCGGCCAGCAGTACTTCGGGCACAAACAGAATGCCGTCGCGGAAATCCACCCCAACAATCGTCATGCCGCCAACAAGTGCTTTTGTTAGCACATCGTAAGGCGCCCAACCGCGTTCAAGCAGAATGTTTACGCCTTCTTCGATCTCTTCACGCAAACCGTCGTAAAGGTCGTCAAACATCTGTTGAACAAGCTCTTCATCGTCGAGTTCGGACAGGATGATTTCGTCTTCGTCTGACATGGCCGTTCCTTGAAAAGCGAGCGCGTACGCCCGGTCCCTGTTATTTCTGTTATCGTTCAGAATGCCGCTGGGCGACTGTCCGAATTACGACATGCTCGATGCCTTGCGCGACGTGTGCACGAGCATGTGTTTGCTTTTTACCACTGAGCGGCTGATTTGTAACTCTAATCTGGCGTATGTTCATTATTTGTTCTAATCTATTTTTATGAAAATGGACTTACAAACCAAAGAACCCAAGGGGCGTGGCGCGCTGAGCAATGCAGTGAGCCGATACGACAACATTTCACGTCATGGCGAGGACGATGGTTGGGCGCAGACCGAGCCGTTGCCAGTACTGCGCACCGAAGTCAGTATCGAACATCCGCGATCTATGATCACTTATAATCGCTCACCGGATCTGCCTTTTGATCGGTCGATCAACCCGTATCGGGGTTGCGAACATGGTTGTGTTTATTGTTTTGCACGCCCTAGCCATGCCTATTTGGGGCTGTCGCCGGGTTTGGATTTTGAGACCAAGTTGATTGCGCGCCCAGAGGCACCGGCGGTGTTGCGCGCTGAATTGGGCAAGCGGTCATACAAAGTCGCGCCCATCGCAATTGGCACCAACACTGATCCTTATCAACCAATCGAACAGGAACATGAGGTCACGCGCGCATGCCTTGAAGTGCTTGAAGCATGTGGACACCCCGTTGCTATTGTAACCAAAGGTGCACTGATTGAACGTGACATGGACATTCTCAGCCGGATGGCGCGGCGCGGTTTGGTGCGTGTCGGTATTTCAGTCACAACGCTGGACGCAAAACTGTCCCGTTTGATGGAGCCACGCGCGCCTGCGCCAGCGCGCCGTATGAAGGTGATTAGGCATTTAAGTGAAGCAGGGATTCCAGTGCGCGTGATGGCATCACCGTTGGTGCCTGCACTGACCGACCCAGAATTGGAAGGCATATTAAGCGCGGGCAAAGCGCATGGGGCACGCACGGCCAGTTGGATCATGTTGCGCTTGCCGCAAGAGGTCTCACCGCTTTGGCAAGAATGGTTAGCGCAGCATTACCCGGACCGCGCGGCGCGTGTCATGGCGCGGTTGCGCGAAATGCATGGGGGCAAGGACTACGACGCACGCTGGGGGCACCGGATGCGCGGAGAAGGGCCATATGCCCAGATCATCGCCGCCCGATTTGGAGTTGCGATCAAGAGGTTGGGCTTGAAAGAACGTGCGCCAGCAATGCGCACGGATTTGTTTCAACCACCCGTTCCGGACAGCGCACAAATGACCCTGTTTTAGGCCACGCGGCGATTGCCGCGTCGTTTGCGTGCCGGGGCCGTGTCTGCGCCCGTGCCATCATTGGCAGATGAAAATGCCCCAAGGGCAGCCACGATCTGTTCAAGCGACGGAATTGGGCCTGCGGGCCGGGTGTCCAGTGCGTCGCGCATCCGTTCCAGATGGGCCGGTGTTGTGCCGCAACATCCGCCGATGATCGACGCTCCGCAATCGCGTGCAAGCGTCACGTAATCAGCCATCAACTCAGGTGTGCCGTCATAGTGGATGTGCCCGTCGTGGTATTTGGGGATGCCTGCATTTCCCTTTGCAATCAACGGGATTTCCGTGCCTGTCGCAGCAAAGCCTAGCACCGTGCGCAACAAATCAGATGCGCCCGTGCCGCAATTTGCTCCAAAGGCCAAAGGTGGATTGCTAAGGCCAGACACCATCAAAGCCATGTCAGTGCTGGTCACACCCATCATTGTACGCCCGGCGGTGTCAAAGCTCATCGTGCCGACCCACGCCAGATCAGCCAGCGCAAAGCCTTCGGCCGCAGCTTTGAATTCTTCGGGCGCCGAAATCGTTTCGAGCCAGCCAATGTCTGCACCACCCGCCTTCAGACCCGCAGCCGTTTCGTGAAACATCTCAACGGCGTCTGCATGGGACAGCGTGCCGACAGGTTCCATAATGTCGCCCGTTGGACCAACCGAGCCTGCAACGATCACGCGCCGCCCGGCAGTGTCCGCAACCTCGCGGGCAATCTCTGCGGCAAGTTTGCTGAGTTCAAAAGCGCGGTGTCCGGCATCGTGCAATTTTAAGCGTGACGCATTGGCGCCAAAGGAATTGGTTAGGAA
>CAZJAW010000052.1:0-9876 GCA_964544035.1 uncultured Rhodobacterales bacterium | reverse complement strand
CAAGAGCCGCAACTTGGTTTTAATGACGCAGGATCGTCAAAGACGACGTAACCAAGGTGCCTCGTACGGGAAATTTATGTTCAAGTTCCCCACAAAAAATTGGCCCCAGCATTCTATCGATCGTAAACAGGCACATATTTAGTCCGTGCGTATACAGCGCCACGGATATTTTGGTGGGAATGAGCTTTGTGATGTCGGTGCAGTGTTCGTGTCGTGATTTAGCCAATGCACGTAACTTCTTGATGCAAGAGAGGGCAGAGTTTGATCAAAGACGCTATCCCAACCTAGTATGCAATTTCAGAACGGTTATGGATAATCAGTCGCGTGGCGATGCAGTGACGTTCTTTGACAGTTTTGAGAAGCTCCGATGATGAAGTTCTGGATATCCTGTGCACTGATTTGTGTTTTTGCCGCAAACAATGCGCACGCCTTTGAAGACCTCATGGACCGGGCGCGTTGGAAATCCTTTGGTGTGGAAAACTGGATCGAATTTGACCCTAACGAGCGCGCACTCCCGTCTCGGGCACCTGTCAAATTGGGTGAATGGAAGATTTCTCGCGATGCGCCTTCAGTGGTTCAGCTCAAATCACTGATCGCGTTGGCCGAAGCCGGACCAAAAAATTACGACGCTGTCCATGTAAGTGCGCGTGTTAAGACACCAAAACGGCCAACTCAAATGACATTGGGCGAGATTGACCGCTGGACACGCGCGACACCGGGGCAACCCCACGCAATTGGGCGGTACCAGTTCATTCCATCTACTTTGCGAAGCTTAACGCGTCGGGCAGGGTATTCAAAAACCACAGTCTTTTCACCGCAAGTGCAGGACAGATTGGCCGATCTGCTTTTGATTGATGCCGGTATCAATCGCTTTGCCGCTGGTAAACTCAGTCGCGCGCAGTTCATGGATAATCTGGCGTTGATCTGGGCGGGATTGCCGCAGCGCGATGGAAAATCCGCCTATCACAACTTTGCAGGCAATCGTGCGACAATCACCCGCGCTGTTTTTGAACGCGAAATGGCAGCGATTTTCCAATAACGCTCTTGCATGCGTTTCCTGATGATGGACTACGTGCGACACATGAAAGATATCCATACCGCCCACCGAACGGATCATTGCAGCGCAGAGCATCAAGATTCATACTGCTGAGGCAACAACGCAGGAGTTCCTCTTGAAGCTTTTTTCGCTTGTATTCGTATTGATCACGCTTCTGCTTGCTCCGATTTCATCGTTTGCTGCAGATGAAGACATTTCAAGACTCTCGGACGAGCAAGTGAGAGTGCTTCTTTTGGAAATGCTGGAGGAACCCGAAACTGCGCCGGACCCAGCATTTAACCCCGCAGAAACAGCATACCGTGTTCAGCAGAAATTCACTGCAATCCACGCCCGCGCCAGCGAACTTTTGGGAGCCTACAAAGAGCTACCGGGCCTCCCCGGAAGGTGGTGGGAAAAAATCACTAATGGGCGTGATGGGCGTGCATTTGGTTTTTTTGCGCTCACCTTTCTGTTTTGTATTGGTGTTGGATTACTGGCATCCACCTACGCGCGAAAGAGATTGAACCAAATGGCGCAACAAGATGCTCTGGCGGCATCTCGGGCCCAAAAGTTTGGTGGTCGCATCGTGCGACATTTGATCGGCGTCCTGATTTTTGTGGTGGCCGCTTCTGTGTGCTTTTTCATTTTTGCAGCGCCTGATCCGCGTGACCGCACATTGTTCTTTTTCTACCTTTCGGCGGTCACGATTTGCTATTTCGTGATCGGTGCAAGCCGAGCATTGTTTGAACCCAAAGATGAGTCGCTGCGCATTCCAAACATGACAGATCGTGAAGCCCATGGGTTCCAGAGATCGATCACGACTGCGACGGTATTTGGCGCGTTTGGTTTCTTTTCATGCGCCTCATTTGCGGCACTTGGAATAAGCGGCGATGTGCACGATCTTTTGCTTCTGATCGTTGGCTTGGTGACAACTCTGCTCCTTAGCTATGCGGTCTGGCGCCACGCTGATGCGATCTCACATGACATTCTGACGGGCACACCGAACCCATCAATGTTGCGTATGCAGATTGCGCGGTTTTGGCCATTGCTCACATGCAGCGCGATACCAGTTATGTTTATTGGCCTGTCGATCAATGTCTTTCTTGGTGGTTTGCCGCTTTATGGCGCGGCATTGATTTCGGTCGCGATCATGATCTTGCTGCCCATCGGTGAAGCCGCACTTTCGCGAGCCGTTACTCAGCTTCACGGAACCAACCAAATATCCATGACAATCGTGGCTAGGATTTCCAGAATTGCGCTGCTTTTTTTGGTGATTGTGATTTTGGCGACATCGTGGCGGGTCAACTTGTTTGCAGTCGATGATGACGGATTAAGCTCGCAGGTGTTCAAGGCGCTTACAAATATCACTGCAATGGTAGCGGTTGCCTATGCCGTCTGGCAGGTCGTTCGGGTTTTTGTGGATCAGAAAATTGCCGAAGAAGACAAGCTTTATAAAGAACAGGCCGGGCTTGAAGCAGAGGAAGAAGTAGAAGAGATCGGTCTTGGAATGAGCCGTATGCGCACCCTGTTGCCACTATTGCGCCGCGCAGCGATGATTGTTCTGTTTACACTTGTTACCTTGGTGTCGTTGTCCTCGCTTGGGGTAAATACAGGTCCGCTGTTGGCTGGTGCCGGTGTTGTTGGATTAGCTATTGGTTTTGGCTCACAAGCTTTGGTCAAAGATGTGGTAAGTGGGTTTTTCTTCCTGCTGGAGGATGCGTTTCGCCTAGGAGAATACATTGATATTGGTAAGGCAAAAGGTTCTGTTGAGGCCATATCGGTACGTTCGCTTAAACTCAGACATCACCGTGGGGCATTAAACACAGTTCCGTTCGGATCAATCGACGTCATCGAAAATTTCAGCCGTGATTGGGCGATAATGAAGCTCAAGGTGCGCGTGCCGTTTGAAACAGACTTGAATGTGGTGCGCAAACTCCTGAAGAAAACCGGGCAGGAGCTTGCCGAAATTGATGCGATCAAGGATGATTTTCTACAGCCCTTCAAAGCCCAGGGTGCGGTAGAAGTCGATGACTATGGCTTTGTCATTTCCACCAAATTCATGTCGAAGCCCGGCAAGCAATTCGTGATCAGGCGTTACGCATTCCAAGCAATGCAAGATGCGTTTGAAGAGAACGGCATTCCGTTTTCGCGACCACGGGTCAGGGTTTCGATTGATGATGCAAAGGGGCACAGCGACGCGGTGCGCGCAGCAACTGGTGCAGCCGTGGTCGCCCCGTCACGCCCTTAATGGGCAAATTCACGTTAACGGCTCTTAGACTGTAAGTCGTGTAGAGCTTTCAAAGATCAATGATACGTGACGTGCCACGTTATTGATGCCCTGCGACCACTTGTGTCAGATTGTGTGCTGGACCTAGGGGCGTGACGGCGATAAACAGCCGCTTGAAGTGGGCCGTGCGATTGCGCGGTCCGTGATGTTATTTGGCCCCTTGGGGTCGCTGGAAACTGGAGAAGCCCCCCGTGTCCCATGCAGATGAAGACCACGACGGCGACCGCCGCGACTTTCTGTACTATGCCACTGGTGGCGCTGGTGCAGTCGTAGCCGGTGCCGCGATTTGGCCGCTGGTCAATCAAATGAACCCCTCGGCTGATGTTTTGGCGCTTTCGTCCATCCGCGTTGATGTTGGCGACGTTGAGCCTGGTACGCAGATCAAGGCTTTTTTCCTCGGTAAACCGGTTTTTATTCGTCGCCGTACGCAAGAAGAAATCGACGAAGCCAACGCCGTCGATCTGGCCGAGCTGATCGACCCCGAAGCGCGCAATGCCAACCTGCCAGACGGTACGCCCGGATCGGATAACAACCGCACTGTTGCCCCTTTTGGGGATGCAGAAGACACAGGTGAATGGCTGGTCATGCAGGGCGTGTGTACACACCTTGGCTGTATCCCGCTTGGCGCCGATGACGGCAACGCCGGAGACTTTGGCGGTTGGTTCTGCCCATGCCACGGTTCACACTACGACACCGCAGGCCGCATCCGTAAGGGCCCTGCGCCGGAAAACCTGCCGGTGCCTGTCGCTGAATTCGTGGATGAATCCACGATCAAACTCGGTTAAGGGAGAGATTATACCATGGGTGGAATTCCTCACGACCATTACGAACCCAAGTCGAATTGGGAAAAGGGTCTGGCCAAGCGCCTTCCTATCGTTGGTTTGCTATATGACACACTGATGATCCCAACGCCGAAGAACCTGAACTGGATGTGGATTTGGGGCATTATTCTGACGTTCTGTCTGGCGCTGCAAATCATCACCGGCATCGTGCTGGTCATGCATTACACACCGCACGTCGACTTTGCGTTTTCATCGGTTGAGCACATCATGCGCGACGTGAACGGTGGTGCAATGCTGCGTTACATTCACATGAACGGCGCCTCGTTGTTCTTTGTCGCGGTGTACGCGCACATCTTCCGCGGTCTGTATTACGGGTCCTACAAGGCCCCGCGTGAGATTACGTGGATCATCGGCATGCTGATCTATCTGTTGATGATGGGTACGGCGTTTATGGGTTACGTGTTGCCATGGGGGCAGATGTCCTTTTGGGGTGCAACCGTGATTACCGGACTGTTTGGTGCGATTCCCTTTATCGGTGAAGCACTGCAAACTTGGTTGCTCGGCGGACCTGCGGTGGACAATGCGACGTTGAACCGCTTTTTCAGCTTGCACTATTTGCTGCCCTTTGTGATCGCAGGTCTTGTGATCCTGCACATCTGGGCCTTCCACACCACTGGTAACAACAACCCAACTGGGGTTGAGGTCCGCCGTGGTAGCAAAGAAGAAGCGCAGAAAGACACGCTGCCCTTCTGGCCATATTTCGTGATCAAAGATCTGTTTGCGTTGGCCGTTGTGTTGGTGGTGTTCTTTGCCGTTGTCGGCTTCATGCCGAACTTCCTTGGCCACCCGGACAACTATATCGAAGCCAATCCGCTGTCGACGCCCGCACACATTGTGCCTGAATGGTACTTCCTGCCTTTCTACGCCATCCTGCGTGCCTTTGATTCGGAAGTTTGGGTTGTTCAGATTGCGTCGTTTGTGACGGGCGGCATTGTCGACGCCAAGTTCTTTGGTGTTGTCGCGATGTTTGGTGCGATTGTCGCGATGGCACTGGCGCCTTGGCTGGATACATCGCGCGTTCGTTCAGGTCGTTACCGTCCGATGTTCAAATGGTGGTTCGCCTTGCTTGTCGTGGATTTCTTCATCCTGATGTGGGTGGGTGCGATGCCGGCTGAAGAGCCATTCAGTACCATTTCGCTGATCGCCTCGACTTACTGGTTCGCGTACTTTCTTGTGATCCTTCCACTTTTGGGTGTGATCGAGAAACCCGATGAGCAACCCGAGACGATCGAAGAAGACTTTGCCGCACATTACGGTGGTGATGCGGGTGACACCCCGTCATCGCAACCGGCGGAATAAGGAGAGACTGCAGATGTTCAAGAAACTTGCAGCAAGCGCGGTGGCGGCAGTGATGCTGACCACTGGTGCCTTCGCCGCCGGCGGCGCGACAGGTCACGTGGAAAACGTCGATTTTCCTTTTGATGGACCGTTCGGGTCTTTTGATCAGAACCAATTACAGCGTGGTTTGCAGATTTACACTGAAATCTGTTCCGCATGTCATGGTCTGAAATTCGTCCCGCTGCGCACGCTGGGTGATGATGGAGGTCCGCATCTGCCTGAAGATCAGGTGCGCGCCTATGCTGAGCAATACATCGAGGTTTTTGACGAAACCTTGTTTGACGGCGAGGGTGATTTCCGCCCGGGCAAGCCGTCGGACAGTTTCCCATCAAGCAACGACCCGTCAGCGCCTGATCTGTCATTGATGGCTAAGGCACGTGCGGGGTTCCACGGCCCCTACGGTTTGGGAATTAATCAATTCTTCAAAGGTATTGGCGGACCGGAGTACATTGTCGCCCTTCTAACTGGCTACGACGACCCACCCTCCTGTGCACCTGATGACTTTGACGGCAACTACAACACTGCTTTTGCATCTGGTGGCTATCCCGAAGAATGCATCGATGAAGACGGTGAACGTATGTATCCAGGGAGCTGGATTGGTATGTCGCAACCGCTTTATGGCGAAGACCTCGACTTTGCGGATGGGCATCCTAACAGCCTGCAACACGAAGCCGAGGACGTCGCAGCCTTTTTGATGTGGACTGCAGAGCCAAAACTGGGCGCGCGTAAACAGGCCGGTTTTGTCGGGGTGCTGTTTCTGACTGTCCTTTCGGTGCTGTTGTACCTGACCAACAAACGCATCTGGGCGCCTGTGAAAGGTCGCAAAAACGACTAGGCTGGCTTTCGCCTATGCTTTTGAAGCCCTGCCTTTTGGCGGGGCTTTTTTATTTGGACGCAGTGCGGTGATACAAAACTTGCTTTGCCGGAAATGATAGTGCTTTCTTTTGGAACACACCCGGAGGGAAATTGATGACAATTGTTTCAAAAGTTCTGATTGGTCTTGTCGCTTTGGCACATCTCTATTTCTGCTATCTAGAGATGTTTGCGTGGGAAAGTCGCGGGCCAGACGTGTTTACATTTCTTTCGCCTGAACTTTTCGAAGCCACCAAGGGCCTTGCTGCAAATCAAGGGCTTTATAACCTGTTCCTTGCGGGCGGCTTAATATGGTCGTTGCTGATCAGTGCGCCGGATTGGCAACGCAAAATCGCGCTGTATTTTCTGATCTGTGTGTTGGTCGCAGGGCTTTACGGAGCTTTGATTCTACCGACGACACTTATCGTTCAGGCTATTCCAGCAGCGCTTGCCATTGGCAGTTTGTTCGCGTTTCGAAAAGTTTAGGCGACCATCCGGCCATCTTTGACGCCGGCAATCCGAGCCGTTACGATCTCGCCTTCAGTTTGTGGGGTGTCAAAGTACACTTCGGTGAACTGTTCGGTACGCCCCATATGCGGATTTTCCATAAGGACGTTATGGGGCTTGCCCACTTGAGCGGCGAGGTGTTTGGCCACTTGTGCATCTCCCGCTGCGCGCAGTCTGGCGGCACGGTCTTTGATTATCTTGCCATTGACTTGCGGCATACGGGCAGCGGGGGTGCCCGGACGGGGCGAATAGGGAAACACATGTAACCAAGTGAGATCGCAGTCTTGCACCAGCGCCAGCGCGTTTTTGAAGTGATCCTCAGTTTCGGTCGGAAAACCGGCGATGATATCCGCACCAAAGGTCATGTCGGGGCGCAGTCGGCGCGCTTCTTGAGCGAATTGGATAGCGTCGTCGCGATTGTGACGTCGTTTCATCCTCTTTAGAATCAGATTGTCACCATGTTGTAGCGACAGGTGCAAATGCGGCATCAAGCGACGTTCACTGGCGATGGCTTGCAGCAGTGCTTCGTCTACTTCAATTGAATCAATCGAACTGATCCGTAGCCGCGGCAAGTCTGGCACCAGCTTTAGAATGCGCATTACCAAATCGCCAAGACGTGGCGTGGATGGCAGGTCCCCACCCCATGAAGTTAGGTCCACGCCAGTCAGCACCACTTCGTTGAAGCCTCGATCCACCAACCGTTTGATCTGATCTACCACCACGCCCGCTGGAACAGAACGCGAATTGCCTCGACCGAATGGGATAATGCAAAAGGTGCAGCGATGATCACAGCCGTTTTGGACCTGCACATAAGCCCGGCTGCGTGTTCCGAACCCGTCGATCAAATGTCCTGCCGTTTCGGTCACAGACATAATGTCGTCGACTTGCACGGGTTCGGTGTCAAAATCACCAGCAAGGCTCGCCCATGTGTCGGACTGCATCTTTTCGGTGTTGCCTATGACTGCGTCGACCTCGTCCATCTGCGCAAAAGTGTCGGGTTCGGTTTGCGCCGCGCAGCCTGTTACGATCAGTTTGGCATCCGGGTGTGTGCGACGCAGCTTGCGGATGTCTTGGCGTGCTTTACGCACGGCCTCAGCCGTGACGGCGCAGGTATTGATGACAACGGCATTCTGCAGATTTGCGCTCTCGGCCAATTCCTGCATCGCTTTGGTTTCATAAGCGTTGAGGCGGCAGCCGTGATTGGAAAAAATCGGCGTGCTCATAGCCCGTCCAGGAAACTTTGTGTCAGTACACCGTCAAAAACATGCGCTGTAGGGCCAGACATCCAAACGCCGTCGTCGCGCCAATCGATGTGCAGGGTGCCCCCATCAAGGTCCATACGTACAGAGCGCCCTGTGAGGCCCCTACGTGCCGCTGCAACGGCCACAGCGCACGAGGACGAGCCAGAGGCCAAAGTGATACCGGTGCCGCGCTCCCAGACGCGCATGCGAATGTGGTCGGTTCCAATGAGTTGAGCAAATTGCACGTTGGTGCGTTCAGGGAACAGCCTATGGTGCTCGATAGCGGCACCGCGCGCGGTGAGGTCGATGGCTGCGACATCGTCAACAAAAAAGCTGCAATGCGGGTTACCCATGCCTGTTGCCACAGGCGCGCCATCAATAGGCAATGACAGCGTGTCCGTTGCTTCGGCCAGCGGGATATCCTGCCAGTCTAAAACAGGGTGCCCCATATTCACGGACGTGCTTCCATCCGCCCCCCGCACGGCCTTCAGACTACCGCGTCCGGTGATGTCTAGGGTTAGCGCGTTCGCCCCGGTCAATGCCATCTCACGTGCTGCGATACAGCGCGTGGCATTTCCGCAAGCTGCTGAATGCGAACCGTCTGCATTATAGAATGTGATCGACAGATCGTCCCCTTTGGTGATCACTGCCAACTGGTCAAAGCCAACGCCGCGATGACGATCGGCAAGCGCACAGACAAGTGCTTCCGACAGCGCAATGGAGTGCGCGCGCGCGTCCACAACAACAAAGTCGTTGCCCAGCCCATGCATCTTCATGAACGGCCAAAGAGGAGAAATCGTATCTTGCATTGGGCGCATATAGCGCTGTGGATTTAGGGAATCCAGCCTGTCGCAAAAAAACAGCGCAGAATCGGCTTGACCCGCCTGCCTGCCCTTTCTAAGTACGCCACCTAGTGGGGCCGTTAGCTCAGTTGGTAGAGCAGCTGACTTTTAATCAGCGGGTCGCAGGTTCGAACCCTGCACGGCTCACTTTGGCCCCTTCGTCTAGTGGTTAGGACACCGGCCTTTCACGCCGGCAACACGGGTTCGAGTCCCGTAGGGGTCACTGAAATCTCAACACTCCGGGAGGCTTACTACCTCTCGGAGTTTTTTTCGTTTCGATCCGACGCGCAACAGGAAATTGCATATAGCTTCGCCAGGTCACTGATTTCAGCAACTTGCAACAAATACAAGCCCGAAGAAGCGCAAGCGAGTGAATAGACCGCGGTATTCACTCGCTTGCGCTCCGGGCTTGTATTGTTAATGCAAAATTCCTGTGAGCGAGGGCTCACATATCTGGCATGTATGAAAGATTGTCGCTTTCCAAGTTGATACCAAACACATGGGCACCGATCTTCCGAACAATGTTCAAATGGTTGGCTTGATATGCGCTTATGATTCGAAGAATCGAGCGACATTGGAGCAACTTCTCTCCTGCGAAAATAACTTCGCTTTCATCATTGAGCGACGAATTGATTCCTGGGTGACCTGTGTGCCCCCAAAGCTTGCCTAACCCGCAAACTCATCTATCGTTGGCCGGCAACAATTGTGCATGCACAAATGCTACATCCGGAAAAGTCTCCGGTTTGGGTACAACCGGAATCGCCTCTGGTTCGATATTCAATAGAGACTCCACTGTTGTAGATGAGCCTCGCAATGCCCACCTCGAATCCCAATTCAGAAAACGCTTCCAATCCAAGCCGCCGTTCGGTTCTGAAAAGCGCAGCCGTTGCTGCCGCTGCTTTGACGACGGCGAAGTCAGCCAGTGCTCAAC
>CAZJAW010000051.1:0-9949 GCA_964544035.1 uncultured Rhodobacterales bacterium | reverse complement strand
TGTCGTTGTTGTCCATGAAGAAACGACCGGACAAAGAACCAAGCTCAGGAGCAATATCTTCAACACCCACGTCGTTGTCTGGCGTATCTTCGCCCGCAACAACTGTGATGCCTTCGATGGTCGACAGGTCAGTGTCACCAGTCGCGTCGCTGTCCGTCGCGTCTGGGCCAACGTTGGCTTCAACCAACTCTTTGCCGTCCAGAACACCGTTCGGGTCAGTGAATGTGACCGAGTAGTCACCCGCTGGCAGATCACCAAAGCTGTAGTTGCCGTCCGCGTCAGTTGTTGTTGTCGCACCGGTCTCAACCAGAGTTACAACAATACCTTCGAGGCCCATATCGCCCGCGTCGTCTTGGTCGTTGTCGTTGTTGTCCATGAAGAAACGACCGGACAAAGAACCAAGCTCAGGAGCAATTTCTTCAATACCAGCGTCCACATCTGTGATCGCTTCACCGATGTTCAAATTGATTGTCTCTGTGCGACCACGTGCGACTTCGCCAATGCCGGTAACAATGTCACTGTCGATCGTGTCGTCATTACCGACATTAGCATCCACGTTCACTTTACCGGTGAACAGCGTGCCGAATTCGACGATGTATTCACCCGCATCGAGGTTTTCGAAGATATAGTTACCATTCGAGTCAGTAGGGGTCGTGGCAATAACTGCACCAGTCGTTGCGTCAATCAGATTAACACCAATACCCGCACCAGCCATGTCACCAGCATCGTCGATGGAGTTGTTGTTGTTGTCCATGAACACACGACCCGCGATAGACGCATCACCTGTGTCAACAAGCTCAACACCAGCGTCAAGGTCAGTCACGTTCTCGCCCGGGGCCAGATCAAAGCGACCTGTTGTTGCGCCACCTGGATTGACAGTCACATCGCTGTCGATGGTGTCGTTGCCACCAACGTTCGCGTCGACGAATGTTTTGCCGTCAACCTCAGCTACTTGAACGCGGAAACCGGAACCGGGAGTGACGCCCTCAAACAGATAGTTGCCGTTTGCATCTGTCGTTGTACGTGCGATTTCGCCAACGCCGGACTGGAACAAGATGACTTCAACGCCTTCTTGCGCCATGTCGCCAGCGTCTTGGATCGAGTTGTCGTTGTTGTCCATGAAGACAGTACCGGCAACAGAAGCCAGCTCAGGAGCCGGTGCCTCAAAGAACACCAGATCGTCGACCGCACCGGAACCGTTCAGTGTCAGGTCAATCTGTGCAACACCAAGTACGCCAATGTTGATCGTCTGAATGCCACCGTTTGCACCGGCCGGAATAGCAACTTCTTCGATCAGCTGGCCGTTTTCATCCAAAAGGCGAATGTTGCCGCCTTCTTCTGCGTCAAGGATGTTCACGCTTGAAATGAAAGCTGGCTCATCGAATTCAAACCAGATGGTCCCACCTTCAGCGTTGTCATCTGGGTCGCTTGAATCGTTGTCCTCTGAGATGATCAGCACGTTGTCGCCAGATGCCGTCAAATCGAAGTCTTCGCCTGTTGGGTTGGCGCCGTCAAAGATCATCGCGTCGTTTGGTGAAGTGCTGCTAGAGTTGCCCTCACCTTCGCGCTGGGCAGAAATTGAAACACCGTCAAATTGATCGGTGACGACCGCACCAGCGGAAAGGCCTTCAAAATTGATGACGCGCTCTTCGAAACCGTCTGGCGCATCTACCGGTGCAGGCGCATCGGGGTCCGTCGTTTCTTCAGAAGTGGTGAATGTAAACTTGTCCAAACGAACAAATTCGCCAGCATCCCCATCAACCCAGAAAGAGACGCGGTCACCCGCGTTGATGTCGATACCTTCCAGAACGAAGTCTTGGAACGCACCATTATTCGAGCCGGTACCATTGTCGTCGTTATTCAAATTGATCGTACCAACCGCTTGGCCGTTGATGCCGACTGTGATCACCGATTGGCCGTCGCTTTCGTCTTGCGCGCGGACAGTAATGTCGTACGTGCCGCCATTGCCGGAAAAGTCAGTAAAGACATCGCCTTCGCCACCCGCATAATCCAGACGGATTAAGCGGCCGCCAGAAGCTTCGCTGCCGGACACTTCATTGAAACCGACTTCGCGCATATCTTCGGCTTCGATCATGATCATCTCAGCGACAGCTGGCTCAACGACTGGATCACTCGTGATCGACAGGTTGTCAAAGCTTAGGCGTTCGTTGGAGGCTGAGATATCCGAAACAATGCGCAGAGACGCGGCGCCAACACCTTCAGGAACTTCCCACAAAAGTGACTCGCCGTCGCGATCGATCCGTTGCCCAGTAACCGAACCGTACAGCGTGTCACCGTTACCCGTGAATTCGTCCAGCAAGATAACTGTGCCGTCCTCCAGAACCAATTCGAAGCGAACCGAGTCCCCGTATTGGCCGCTGGCTTCGAAGCCTCCAGTCAGAACGCTTGCGTCGATAGCAATTGTCGCGTTGGTCGCGCCAGAGAAGTCGACTTCTTGAAAGCTTACCGCGCCATCATTTCGGCCGTCAGTTTCGAGCCGTCCGTACGTGGACAAAAAGCTGCTGGACGTAATCGACGAACCGCTATTTACGCCGTCAAATGTGTCGCTGAGCAGAGTTTCTCTGCCTAAGGTTTTGGATGTGGTCATTTTATGAACCCCCTATTTCGTGTTTTTGCAGCCTGAACCATTGTTGATTTCAACAAAGGGCCAGACTTGTTTCTTTGGAACTTCGTTAGAGTTTGGTGTCAGTTAATCCAAACTAACCGACAAAACGCCGTTAGATTGCGGAATAGCGTGGCAGCGCATTTCCACCGGATTGTTGTGATTTCTACTATGAGTAAGTGAAGCTGACTGGAGTACAACCGAATTGCAAGCCTCAGAACTTCGCCCTAAGATAGATTTAAAGTTTGGCAATCGGCTTGGAAGGGAATTGGTACTTAACCCAACCCTGCGGCCAGAAAAGTTATACGTTTTCAGAACTCTCACAGACACGTCCTCTCAACTCACACTGGTGCGACCACGAAACAAGCGGTGCGCAAACAATTAACAACTTCTGAACGTTTATCGTTTAGCCCGTTAACGCGAGTCAACAAGAAACAAATCGTACATACACGCTACGATAGGCTTCGCTGACCTAGCGTCACGGCAATAGGTGTGAATACGCGTTAATTTCATGCAGTGATCTGCTGAATTTTAAGGATAATCTCCACTTAACAATTCAATGCGATCACAAGAATGTGATCGTCGAGAAAAGACCATAATGGAAACAATGTCTCTACTTTAAAAAGACTGTTGGAGTTTAATCGACAGTCTGACTGATTTACGTCCATTTTTTTCACAAAAATGGGCACAATTTGCTCTCAAATTGCCCGTCTATTGACGCACGTAGCACGTACTATGCGAGTTTAAAGGCATTGGTTGTTGCAAGCTATGGTTGAAGGTCGCGATTTTGACACGCGCCACAATTTCAACACACAAGTTTGCCTTGGCTGTGCGAACAGCTGTACCCGGGCTAAACCCCAAGAGGTTTTGGCGGTCATCCAATTTGGGGCAGTAAGTGCCGATACTCTACGTTCCCTTTTCTACCTCCCTAACTCGCAGCTGCTGGTGACCCCTTTGGCGAACCGGCAGCGTTGCGGCAAAGGACGTCAGGCTAAGCGTTGGTCAAATGCAACATTCTTGATCTTTATTCGAACCACAGCGCACGAAGTTCAGCAAAAGTCGATCCGCGTGCTAGTGTCGCCGCAACAAACTATAAAAAATACAGTTGAGCAGCGTGTCATGAGAATAAAGCTAATGGGACTCACCCTCGCGGTGTGTGCAATTTCGGCCTGTGAGGCGGTTGGGCCAAACTTCCAACGCCCACAGATTTCATTGAGTGAGAGCTTCGCAAAATCGCCTGCGTCAGCGTTGCGACAAGCCGCTGACGATGAATGGTGGACGGCGCTCAATGACCCTGTCCTAAACAAATTGATGTCTCGCGCTTTGGCACAAGGCCTGACTGTACAAGCAGCGCGCGCACAGATTTTGGAAGCGCGTGCTGTGCTGCGCGGCTCTGGACCTTCGGCGGACCTAACCGGAGATCTGACGTTAAATGTTGACCACGATTCCCGCTTCGGCAGCAATTCCAGCACTGACAACAGCGCGTCAGCCGCCTTCTCTCCCAGCTTTTTGGTCGATCTTTTTGGAGAACGCCGCCGCATCACAGAACAGGCACAGGCGCTCGTAAACGCGGCCGTGTTTGATGAGGCAGCCGCGCGACTTGCTCTACAGCTGGAAGTCGCCACCACTTATTTCGATCTCCGCTTCTTTCAACGCAGCGAAGTATTGCGCCGCCGCTCAATTGCGCAGCGGGCGGAACTGGTCAACATCCTGAAGCAGCGAGCAGACAGCCAAACTGTTACCAAGTTTGAACTCAGCCGTTCTCAGGCAGAGTTAGATTTAGAACGAGCGCTTTTGCCCGCGACACGCACCGGCATTAATGCGAATGCATTTGCTTTGGCTACACTGCTGTCCGAGCCAGCAGATCGTATATTGAAAGAAGTTGCGCGCAAGCATGCAAAACAACCAGTGCCAAAACGGGGGTTCGCAGCAGGTCTTCCTGCAGGCCTTTTGCAAAACCGCCCCGACATACGCGCCGCAGAGGCCCAGTTGGCCGCCGCAACGGCCGAAGTCGGAATTTTCGAGGCACAGCTTTATCCGTCTTTGACCATCGGTGGTACGCTGAGTGCAAACACATCCACTGGAATTAACGTTGGTGCTGGGCTGAACTTGCCGATTTTGGATCGTGCCGTTCGTAAGTCTAGTCGCGACGCATCGAAAGCCCGCGCATTGCAAGCAGACATAAACTGGCGTCAAACTGTCTTGGCATCGATTGAAGAAGTACAAACAAACTTGGTGAGCATCGGAAACATCGATTCTCAGTTGCAATCACTGGAACGTGCGAACCGCACGTATGTGGATGCGGTGCGCCTGACGCGCGAAGCGTTCGAGTTGGGTGCCGTGACTTTCAACGAGATTATCGAGTCAGAAAACACCTTAACACTAGCAGAAATCAGCTTGGCCGATGCCAAGCGAGATTACGCATCGACTTGGGCACAGTTGAACGTGGCGATCGGACAAGGATGGCACGTAACACCTTAATGGTTAAACACTCCAAGAAGATGGGGTTTTCGCTGATTGAAGGACGCGACAAGGTCGCAATGGATGTGCACGCGCATGCGTGTATTGCATCTTTTCTGCGCAAGGACCGAACCTAACGATCAGACCTCATCGCGGACAGAAATGGCGCAGACCAAAGTTTCTGAACGCACCCAACTCCTATGGACTTGCCGTTTGTTTAGCGCAAAATACTAGGCATGTTCCTGCGATACACCAAATTGAAGGCGAGTTTCCCAGTGGCAAAGTTGATTACACCGGGGCAAGCCCCTCAATGAGCGACATCGAACCTGTTCTGACGTTCAGTGGCGTCGGAAAAAGCTTTGTGGGTGCCGATGGACCGGTGACGGTGTTGCACGGCGTTGATCTTGTCCTTGGTGCCGGGGAAACGCTGGCAATGACGGGCGAGTCCGGCAGTGGCAAAAGCACGCTTTTGCATATCGCAGGCGGTCTGGAACACGCTGATGAAGGCGTGGTTTCTCTTGCAGGACATGACCTTGTTGGCATGTCAGACACCCAACGCGCGGCAGTGCGGCGCGATGATGTGGCCGTTATCTTTCAGCAATTCAATCTGATCCCTTCTCTGAACGTGGCAGACAATATCGCCTTTCAAGCGCGCCTTGCAGGTCGTGCAGATGATACGTTTTTTGCTGACCTTGCGCAGCGTCTGGGCCTGTCAGAGCAACTTCGCAAATACCCCGAAGACCTTTCCGGCGGTCAACAACAAAGGGTCGCTATTGCACGCGCCATTGCCGTGCGGCCTCGATTGTTGTTGGCGGACGAACCGACAGGCAATTTGGATGAGACCACGGCAGAGCAAGTTCTAGACGCGTTGTTAGCGCTGGTTGCGGACACTGGGGCTGCATTGTTACTTGTCACGCATTCTCCCACCATTGCTGCGCGCATGGAACGCCGCCTGCATTTAAGCCGGGGACAGCTGGCATGAACCGCGCTGCCCTAAGTGCGCTTCTATCGCACTGGCGGCGCAATCCTTTGCAGCTTTTTGCCTTTCTTGCAGGTTTGGCATTGGCCACGGCCTTGTGGTCGGGTGTGCAGGCTATCAACGCTGAGGCCCGCGCGAGTTATGCCGCTGCAGCGACCACTTTGGGTGACGGGCAGTTCGACCAGATTGTTCCCGCGGACGGAGTGTCGATCGCTCAAGAAGATTTCGCAACACTACGGCGCGCCGGTTGGTTGGTATCTCCGGTGTTAGAGGGGAACATCGACGGCGTGCGCGTCTTGGGCTTTGACCCATTGTCTTCGCCTTTGGGTTTTGGCGTGATGCAGGCCGGGCAAGGCGATGATCTTGATGCAGTGATGAGAGCAGATCATCTCTATTCCGCTGAGGACACAGCCGACCAACTTAATGACGATTTACCCATCGTCATCAACAACGACGTTGCACCAAATGTCATCGTCGGCGACATAGGTGCCGTGCAACGGTTGCTTGAACGCAACGACCTATCGCGCCTGATCCTGCTGCAAGACCAACCTTTGCAACGCCCTTCACTGAATGAAATCGCTCCGCACCTAACGCTTCAGCAAGCCAGTCAAACGGCAGACGTAGGTGAACTTACTGACAGCTTCCATTTAAACCTGACAGCCTTTGGCTTGCTTAGTTTCGCGGTGGGCTTGTTCATCGTTTACAGCGCTATTGGCCTCGCCTTTGAACAGCGACGCGGGATGGTCCGCACGTTACGTGCCCTCGGCCTCTCACTGCCCCGGTTGATTACGTTGATGATTGTTGAACTGCTGGTGCTGGCCGTCATCGCGGCCGGGTTGGGCATTGTTTTGGGCTACATCATCGCGGCGGCGCTGTTGCCTGATGTGGCGGTGACCCTCCGTGGTCTTTACGGAGCCGACGTCGCAGGAACGTTGCAATTCCGCGTGTCGTGGTGGGGGTCAGGCATGGCCATCGCTGTGCTGGGTTCATTGGCCGCTGCCGCTGCGCGATTGTGGCAAATCGCCAGAATGCCAATTCTTGCCAGCGCGAGACCGCGTGCGTGGGTTATGCAATCGGGAAGAGCATTATATCTGCAAGCAAGCGCGGCCATGTGTCTGCTGCTCTCTGCCGGCGTACTTGCTGTGTTTGGGCAAGGGTTGATTGCCGGCTTTACTTTGCTCGCCTGTTTGCTCGTCGGCGCTGCACTGGCATTGCCTGTTTTGATCCGCCCCTGCCTTACTTTTGCCGAACGTCGCGTGCGTGGGCCCATCGCACGTTGGTTTTGGGCCGACACCCGCCAACAATTGCCGGGGCTCAGTCTGGCCCTTATGGCCTTGATGCTTGCGATTTCAGCCAACGTGGGCGTTGCAACAATGGTGTCGAGCTTTCGGCTGACCTTTATCGCTTTTCTGGATCAACGTTTGGCCCCAGAACTTTATGTCCAGACCGCCACAGCGGCGCAGGCAGATGCGCTCCAGTTGCGCCTACCTGAAGATGGCACAACTGTCCTTCCAGTGCTTTCTGTTGACACGCTGATCGCGCAGCAGCCAACCCGTATGTTTGGTGTACAAGTTGGTCCGACTTATCGCGAGAATTGGGTATTCCTAGAGGCGCAGCCCAAGGCGTGGGATCAAGTCAACGCGGGCACAGCGGCTGTGGTCAATGAACAACTGGCGCGGCGCGGTGATCTGTCTGTCGGTGACAGCCTTTCGCTTAAAGATGGGCACACAGTTACACTTGCGGCCATCGTGGCGGACTATGGCAATCCTACTGGCCAACTCATTGTCGGAGAAGACCTGTTTCGCACCCTAAACCCAGGGGTCACCACGAACCGCTTCGGGTTGCGCACCAACGATGCGGAAGGCGTGCGGGCCACCCTCGTGTCCGAGCTCGGCATCGCAAATAGTGCCATCACCGATCAATCCGCACTCAAGGCGATTTCCCTACAAGTGTTTGAACGCACCTTTGCTGTGACTGCTGCCCTTAACGTTCTGACACTCGCCGTTGCTGGTTTTGCTATGTTGATGAGCCTGCTCACACTTGCTGACCTGCGCGTACCGCAACTGGCACCGGTTTGGGCTCTAGGAATGACACGAGCCAAGATCGGACAACTAGAGCTTTTGCGCACTGTCGTCTTTGCAGTGATGGTCTGCGTTGTCGCCCTGCCCGTCGGGTTGGGGCTGGCTTGGGTTTTGCTTGCCATCGTCAACGTCGAGGCATTTGGATGGCGGTTACCAATGTTCCTATTTCCCGGCGACTACTTTCGCCTGTTCTGTTTCGCTGTGCTCGCGGCCATCACAGCTGCGTGCTGGCCTGCTATGCGTTTGATGCGACTGCCGCCCGCGCGGCTTCTCAAGGTATTTGCCAATGAACGTTAAAGCGATTTTGTTTTTCATCTGTTTGCCTTTGATCGTTTTGGCACAAGGGTTTGCGGGGCTTGGCAGCGATGCGGATGGCTTTGCCGTACCAACCCCGCAACCTGCCTTTGACTTTCCACGCGATCACGGACCGCATCCGGATTACCGGATCGAATGGTGGTATCTGACGGCAAATTTGACGGCGGCCGATGGCACCAACTATGGGCTGCAATGGACACTGTTTCGCACCGCCCTAAGTCCCGGAGAAGCGGAAGGATGGGCATCGCCTCAACTCTGGTTCGCTCATGCCGCTATCACGACGCCGGATGCACATTTCGCCACCGAACGCTTTGCCCGCGGTGGCATTGGCACGGCAGGTGTGCAGGCCGAACCGTTCCACGCCTGGATCGACGAATGGGCCATGCAAGGACCGAACTTGAACACGTTGGACTTGACCGCACAGGGCACGGACTTTGCATTCGATATGGCATTGCAAGCGGATGGCCCGTTGGTCTTTCACGGACAAGACGGATTTTCCGTCAAGTCGGGTGAAGGGCAAGCCAGCTACTATTACTCGCAACCATTTTATCGCATTTCTGGCACGCTGACATTGCCAACCGGGGCGGTCGAAGTCACCGGCAACGCATGGCTGGATCGCGAATGGTCTTCTCAACCCTTGTCTGACAACCAATCAGGTTGGGATTGGTTTTCCTTGTCCTTTGACAGCGGTGACAAATTGATGGGGTTTCAATTGCGCCAGCAAGACGGTGCACAATACAGCGCCTCTACATGGATTGATGCGCAAGGGGAAACAACAACCTATCCAAATGGCGCCTTTACAGCCAAGCCACTATCGCAGTCACAAGTCGCAGGACGTGACGTGCCAACGGGTTGGACGGTTCACTTGGCTGACCGCAATCTGGACGCGCAAATTAACGCGCTCAATCCGCAGGCCTGGATGCCGCTTAGCGTCCCCTATTGGGAAGGACCAGTCACCATCAGTGGCAGCCATACAGGCGTCGGATACTTGGAAATGACGGGATATGAGTGATCCAAATGATCTGGCCGCGTTTCATGACGCCGCGTGGCAACATCTGCGCCAAGGCGTGGCCGACGACAAATCGCCTGCACGTTACCCGACTTTCGCGACTGTCTCTGCCGACGGGCTGCCTGAGGCACGTACGGTGGCTTTGCGCAGTGCATCACAGTCAGAAGCCAAACTCGAAGTCCACACAGACATTGCGACCCCCAAGGTGCAGGCTCTTCGGGTACATCCGAAGGCTGCCTTTCATATCTGGTTGCCAACAGCGAACTTGCAAATCCGCCTGACGACGTCTGTCGAGATTTTGACAGGTGATGCTGTCGAAACCGAATGGGCCAAAGTGCCCCCGATTTCTAGAATTTCCTATGGCACCGAACCGGAGCCCGGAACGCCGATACGTGATGTTTTCAACTATGAAAAACCACCGAACTCGGCTCGTTTTGCAGTCCTGCAATGTTGGGTGGATCAGATCGACTCGGTTGAACTTG
>CAZJAW010000050.1:0-10144 GCA_964544035.1 uncultured Rhodobacterales bacterium | reverse complement strand
TGGGAAATTACAATAGGCTGTCTCAAACACGGTGCCTGTTTCGGCCAAACGATCAAGGTTGGGGGCGTGACAGACCGTATCCCCATAGGCACGCAAAGCGGTGGCAGTTAACTGATCGACTTGAATGAACAGGATGTTGGGCGATGTCATCGTTCTTTATCCCCTGCCCGCGAGTTTGCGCAATGCGCCAACAGGCCCGGTTTCGTACCATTTCTTATGCCCACGATCACGGGCGGACACGCCAAAGCTCTGGCTGATGCGGTCGATCACAATGGCCAAAAACACGATGCCCAAACCACCAACTGTTGCAATGCCCATGTCCAATCGCCCAATACCACGCAGCACCATTTGACCAAGGCCTGTCACCGAGATCATCGAGGCAACTACAACCATCGACAACGCCATCATGATGGTCTGGTTTACACCGGCCATGATCGTTGGCATCGCGAGGGGGAGTTCGACTTTGACTAGGGTTTGTCGCTTGCTGGCCCCGAATGCGCGCGCGGCTTCGACCATGTCTTCGCGCACTTGACGAATACCAAGGTTGGTCAGACGCACAACGGGCGGCAGCGCGTAGATGAACGTCACGATCACACCCGACACGTTGCCGATAGAAAACAACATCACGACTGGGACAAGGTACACGAAGGATGGGATGGTTTGCATCAGGTCCAGCAGCGGCCGCAGGATTGTCCAGAACCTGTCATTTCGGGCGGCCATGATCCCCAAGGGGATGCCGATCAGCGAACAGAATATGACACAGGTCAACACGATGGACAGCGTGACCATGCTTTCTTCCCATGCGCCCATAAGGCCAATAGAAATCATCGACGCCGCCGTGATAAGGGCTAGCTTTCGCCCTCCAGCCTGCCAGCCGACTAAGGCAATAATGGCCAGCATCAACAAATCCGGCGTGCCTGTCAAAACATCTTCTAGGCCTGTCAGTACGATGTCGAAGGGCACCTTGATCGCCTGAAAAATAAACCTGAAATTGGCGACAACCCATTGCAGCGCGACTTCAACCCAAGTGCCAACCGGCACCCATTCTTTGTCAAAAATGTTCCAGATATCCATGTGTTGCCTCTATCCGCGCAAGGCGCGTAATGCGTCGGCGATGGTTATGACCCCGACAGCGTTGTTTTCAGCATCAAGCACGGTGACAGGGGCTTGATCGTCCATAAATTTGTCCATGATATCGCCCAACTCGGTGCCCAGCGGCACAGTTTTGGCTGTTGGTTTTTGGCCGTTCAGTGGCGCCATGATGGTTTGTGCGCGTACAAGACTGACGCGGCTAATGTTCTTGACGAACTCGGCGACATAGGCGTCTTTGGGGTTCGTGACGATATCTTCAGGCGTACCCGTTTGTACGATGACCCCATCGTTCATGATCGCGATTTGATCACCCATACGGATCGCTTCGTCCAGATCGTGGGTGATGAACACAGTTGTCTTTTTGACCTCTTTGGAAAGGTCCAAAAACTGGTCCTGCAATTGTCGTCGGATCAAGGGATCAAGCGCCGAGAAGGGTTCGTCCATCAATAGAATATCCGGATCAGCGGCCAACGCACGAGCAAGCCCAACGCGCTGCTGCATCCCGCCTGAAAGTTGATCTGGATAATGATCTTCCCACCCTTGCAGCCCCATAGCGGCAAGGGCTTCTTCGGCTGCTTTTCGACGTGTTGCCAGCGGTACATCGCGAACCTCAAGGCCAAAGCCTACGTTTTCGGCCAGCGATCGGTGCGGCCACAGCGCCATGTGTTGAAACACCATGCCGATAGCCTCGGCGCGCAACTGACGAAGCTCTACCTCACCCATTGTGTCTACGCGGTGACCTGCGACGTGAATTTCACCAGCGGTCGGCTCGATCAGTCGATTGATGTGGCGGACCAATGTGGATTTGCCGGACCCGGACAGGCCCATAATGCAAAAGATCTCACCTTTGTTGACACTGAAACTTGCGTCTCGCACGCCCAGAACACAATCAAATCTATCGCGAACCTCGTCTTTGGAAAGACCTTCGGCCTGAACAGCCTGAAGTGCTTCTTTTTCACGCGCCCCGTAAATCTTCCACAGGTTGCGGCATTCAATTTCGACTTCGGGCATGTTGCGTTTTTCTCAATTAGAACAAGAGACACCGGATTACCGGTGCCTCGAATTTCAAGTTAGTTTACTTTGCAGCCTTAGCCGCTTCAGCGACCCATGCGTCAAATTGGTCCTGATTTGCTGCAACCCAGTCTTCCGCCTGTTTCCGGAAGTCTTCTAGCGTATCTTCACCATCGCGCAGCTTAATCTGCGCTGCGTTCACTGCCGAAAGCGGGATTTCGACGGTGCTAAGGAATGCTGCGGCGGCGGGATTGTCTTCCATGAACTCTTTGTTTGCGACGACATAGACATCATTCACCGCGAACCCGACATCCAAAGCGTCATCGCCCGATTGCACGCCGATTTGCACAACATCCGTTCCGGGAACAAGCACATCGCTGATCCAGTTCGGCGTCCAAGTATAATAAAGAATTGGAGTGCCTTCGTTGTAGCGTGTGATCGTATCGGCCATGATTGCGAAATAGCTGCCCTGATCGTGATGAACCGTATCGCGCAAGCTGAGGTCATCCAGATGGTCTTCGATCTTTAACTCGCAGCCCCACCCAGGATTACAACCGGATAGGTTGGCTTTGCCGTCTCCGTTGCTATCGAACAATGCGGCGACCGCCGGGTCAGACAATTGAGTGATGCTGGTGATGCCATGGGCTTCGGCCGTTGCCTTGTCGATGAAATACCCTTGACCTGCACCGGTGATCACCGCGTGCTCGCGAACCATGACATCATCTCCACCGGTTTTGTCATAAAATTCGTTGTGCAACGGCTGCCAGTGGTTAACGGTGTAAGAAGCGTCGCCCGATGACACAGCAAGGTGCAAAGCTGGGAAATCGGCCTCGCGGGTTTCTTCAATCTCATACCCAAGCGCTTCAAGTCCCAATTGAACGACCATGTGCTGAAACCAAGCGTTTGCAGGCGATCCTTTGATCGGCTCGACGGTGACGCCTTTGCCGGGCAAGTCTTCTGCAAAAGCTGCTCCTGCGATTGTGACGGCTGCAATCGCTGTCGCCAATGTTCGTGTCCTCATCACTCTTCTCCTCTGATCTAAATCAACGTGTTCCGAAGCAAAGCCTACCCGATTTAGAAATGAGGTGTAGTTGTTGTTAACGCATCACTGTGTTAACCAGAGCTTTATGGCAAATCTCCGAAAAGATGTTCATTTATTGAGAAACATGGTGACATTTCAGGCAGTGTCACGTGCTGAAAACTTTACAAAAGCAGCGGCTGAACTTGGTGTATCCCGAGTAGCCGTCAGCCGCCAGATAGCGGAGCTGGAACACGCGATCGGTCAAAAATTGTTTTCGCGCAATCATCGCATGGTCTCACTCACCCTCAATGGAGAAGCCTTTGCAAAGAGCATCAATCCAGCACTTGATGCAATTTCCCAAGCATTGGCACAACAACGGGTAGACGCATCAGACGAGCGGTTGACCGTGACGGTGACATCCGCCTTCGCGACCTATTGGCTGATGCCACGTTTGATCGATTTCGGTGCAAGCTATCCCGACATTGAAATCAATCTTGTTGTGTCTGATCGGTACTTGGACATCGAAGCCGAAGGCATTGACGTCGCAGTGCGTTATAGTCCCCATGCGCTAACAAGCACTGAGTGGAGTCCGCTGATCCAAGAAGCGATATTTCCGGTTTACAGTCCTCACTATGCCGCAACGACATCTTTGGAAACGGAAGATGATTTGCGTCAGGAACGATTATTGTTTCTGTCTGGCAGATACCGCTCAGACGCGCTTTGGGAACACTGGTTTTCAACTCGCGGGCTCGCCCCTCCAGAAGAACGAACAGGCGTATTCGTCAATACCTATATCAACATGTTGCAGGCTGCGATCGAAGGCCAGGGCATTGCGTTGGCCGGTCACCCTTTAGTTAACAGCTTCCTTGCGGATGGATCGCTCAAAACGATTCAAGGGATCGCGCCCCTGCAAAGAGATTTCTATTATCTGTATTGCCGACCCGAGCATGCGCATGCGACGACGTTCAGAACATGGATCGAAGCCCAGTTTGCCGCGGCAAAGAGTTAACGCTCGCTTAGTTCTACAGCTCAGCGCCTGCTTTCCATTCCTGCCATTTGAGCACCGTTTTTGCGCCTACAGTTGCGATGGGTTCAGGGGGCAACTTGCTGGGCTCTTGTCGTGCCAATGCGCGATCCAACAACTCGGATGACGTATCTGTCGCCAACTCTGCGGCCAACATCCCCGATAAAGTGCCTCGTGCCGTACCCAGACCGTTCTGGCAGCAGGCCGAATACAGACCGGGTTCCATCTCTCTGACGACGCCGACGTTGTTGCGGCTGAGGCAAAGTCGCCCACCCCAACGATGTTCCATCGACACACCATCCAGCATCGGGAAGCGCGCTGCAAATGCGCGGTCATGATCACGCGAGACTGAGTCGATCCTGCGTTGATCTACTTCCATTGACGGATCAAACGTAAAGCGGTTGCGCACCACAATGCGAACCCCATCCGCTGCGCGAATTTTGCGTACGGTTGTGCCCATTGGATCGGCAGGCGTGAGCCCCCATGTTTCTTCGCCGCCCAAGATAGACGCTTCAGCATCACTTAATGGCCGCGTCATCGAGCCATAAGTAAACACATGCATCAGACGACCGCGCAAAAACCCGAAACTGTTAAGATGGCCGTTCACTGCCAGAATAACCTTTGGCGCAGTGACCTTCCCGCCCGGTGTGGTTGCGACCCAATCCCCTGAACGCTCCAACGCAGTGACGGGGCTGTTTTCAAAAATCTGCACACCCTGCTGGCGTAGGCCATCGGCTAAACCACGCACATAGGCCGCAGGTTGAATAACGGCCGTTCCTGCTGTGAACAATCCGCTGCGATAATAAGTGGTGCCCGTGATATTGGCCATTGCATCAGCGTCCAACATCTTTGAAGGCTCTCCCATCGCAGAAAGATGGGCTGCGTAGTCTTGATTATGTTTGTCGCCCTTTGCTGTGGCTGCTGCATTGATCTTGCCGCACTGGTCAAACACATCGCGCCCCAGCTCGAATTCACTTGCGATGTCGGCGGCAAAGCCAATGGCATGGCGGTTTTCGTGGGTCAGCGCCTTGTCTTCGTCAAAGCTGCCACCATAGTCAGACGAGGACAGATCATGGGGTAGATCGATCATGAACCCTGAATTACGTCCCGCCGGGCCATCGGCCACTCGACGCGCGTCCAACACAGAAATCTTAGCGTTTGGTTGCAATTGCAAAAGACGGCGCGCCGCTGACAATCCCGCGAACCCCGCCCCAATCACGATAAAATCGAACGCAGCGTTCCCTTCCACTGACTGTGCAGGGGTTGGATTCGGCAATAGCTCATTCCATGCCGCAGGTCCCGGATCGACGGGCAATTTGCTTACCGCAATCACCACACTAGAGGTCCTGATTAAGCGCGTCAGCCGCAGGAATTTCGCGTTCTCGGCGCGCGATGTAATCCAGCAATTCGTCGTTCACGCCCGCGTCCAAAGTCGGCTCGACATATTCGTTCAACAGATCACGGGCACGGGTCATGGCGCGTTCGTTGATCTCAACAGAGCCATCGGCCTGCCACTGCTCGATTGAATTGTTGTCAAACATTTCGGGCATAAAGAACGCGTCTTGGAAATTCTCAAGCGTGTGCGGATGGCCTAAATAATGCCCGCCGGGGCCCACATCGCGCACCGCCCCTAAGGCGGCATCAAAGTCATCCCATTTGATACCTGACGTCATACGATGCGCCATAGCGCATTGTTCTGCATCGACGATGAACTTGGCCATCGAACAGTGCATTCCCGCCTCGTTCCAACCCGCGGAATGCCAGATATAATTCGCCCCTGACATCATCACAGCCATCAATGTCGTGGCACTTTCATACCCGGCTTGAGCGTCGAATGTCTTGGCCCCACCCAGCGTGTTGGATGTGCGCCAAGGCACATCGTAGTACCGTGCCATTTGGCCGATCATCATGTTCATCAAACTGATTTCCGGCGTGCCCGCCATGGGGGCACCCGATTTCATCGACACGGTCGCCAGGTAGTGACCATAGATTGCTGGCGTGCCTTTGCGCACGACCTGTGTGTAGGCCAAGGCGCTCAACGCCTCGGCGTTCAGCTGCGCCACTGTTGGTGCAACGCCCGCTGGCGTATTTGCTCCGCCCAAAACGAACGGAGAGCACAGGATCGGTTGATTGTACTTTGCGAACGCCCGCAACGCGCCAAGCATGGTTTCGTCCCACACCAACGGTGAATTACCATTGCAGTTTCCCGTCACAACCGGGTGGGTTTCCATGAACTCACGCCCAAACAGGATCGCGCACATTTCCAGCACGTCTTCGGCGTTCTTGGGGCTGGTGGTCATGCCCATGAACGTTTTATCCGAGTGCTTCATCGAGCTGTAAGTGATGCGCAAATGCCGTTGGCTGATGGGATGATCGTAGGGTTCGACGATATGATGCGCAGAAGACTGGATCGCCGGAAGCATGTGGCTGAGTTTGTGGAAATTCGCCAGATCCTCGAGCGTTGGATTGCGCCGCACATCATCCAAACCCCGCACAAAGGGGGCACCTGTCATCGGTACAAAAATCGAATGATCTTTGCCAAAGGGCAGGTTATTGGCTGGATTGCGTGCGTGATAAGTAAAGGACGACGGAATGGTCGCGATCAATTCGCGGATCAACGCGCGATCCAGATGCACAGTTTCGCCGCGCACATCGGCACCTGCGCGTTTCCAATCCTCCAATGCGATTGGATCACGAAACACCACGCCCACGTCTTCGAGGATGGCCATCGACGCATTGTCGATCTTTTCGACCTGTTCGGCGCTCATCGGTTCCATCAACGGAATCCCGCGTTTCAATGCGGGCAACATTTTCACATCGCGCGTCTGGCGGATCGCCCGGCGCGCGCCGCGCCCGCGGCGCACCTTTCCAACCGCATCTACGCTCATCCGACGTTGTCTCCTTCTGTGGGATCGGTCAAATCGATCCAGATGGTTTTCAACTCGGTAAATTGATCGTGGGCATGCACCCCATTGTCGCGCCCGCCAAAGCCCGATTGTTTGTAACCGCCAAACGGCGTGGCAATATCACCTTCGCCGTAACAATTGACTGTTACAGTGCCGGCTTTGATGTCGCGGGCTGCGCGAATAGCGCGGCGGGTATTGGCCGTAAACACAGATGCGGCAAGGCCATATTCCGTGGCATTGGCAACCGCGACCGCTTCGTCGTTGGTGGCTACAGAGATGACCGCTAAGACAGGGCCAAACACCTCGTCAATCGCGAGTGCGTCGCCCGGTTTGACATGCACGATCTGCGGCGCGACGAAATTATCCTTGCCCGCATCGTCAATGTAACTGCGCACTTTGGCGGCATGACCATCGTCGATAAGACACCCAATGTGGTTGCCCGGATCAAGCGGGTCGCCCATTTTCCAGTCACGCATTCGCGCCGTAATCTTTTCCAACAAGGGTTCCGCCACAGCCTTATGCACGATCAAACGCGAGGTTGCCGAGCAGTTCTGCCCTGCGTTCCAAAAAGCCGCGTTCACAACGTGTTCAGCTACATGATCAAGGTTTTCGGCATCATCGAACACAACAGCGGGATTCTTGCCGCCGCATTCCAACACGACCTTTTTCAAGTTGCTATCGGCCGCATACCGCAAGAACCGGCGCCCCGTTTCGGTTGAGCCAGTAAAACTCACCATATCGACGTCCATATGTTGGCCCAGCGGTTCACCCACGCTTGGTCCATCTCCGGGCAAGACCTGCAAAACACCGCGCGGCACACCTGCCTCAGCAGCGAGTTCGGCAACCCGCAACGCTGTCATGGATGTTTGCTCTGCAGGTTTCACAATGACGCTGCATCCCGCCGCCAAAGCAGGGCCAATTTTCCAAGCCAACATCATCAACGGAAAGTTCCACGGCAAAACCGCGCCAACCACACCAATCGGTTCGCGCACGATCATCGAAATCGCGTCATCCCCAGTTGGGCTGGTTTGGTCATAAATCTTGTCGATCGCTTCGGCGTGCCATTTGATACAGTGGATCGTCTCGGGAACGTCGATTGTCTCGCAATCCAGGATAGGCTTGCCGCTTTCCAAGCTTTCCATAACGGCCAATTCGCGACGGTTTCGGGTGATCAATTTGCAAAGCTTGATCAAAACATCTTTGCGATCCGACGGGTGCATTTTGGACCAATGCCCTTGGTCGAAGGCTTCGCGCGCCTTGCTGACCGCAAAGTCGACATCCTCGGCACCGCATCCAGAAATTTGCGCGAGCTCTTCGCCGGTGGCCGGATTTGTCGTAGTGAAAGCGGCCCCGGTTCCGGCGCGATATTTACCGTCGATGAACGCAGTGCGCGGGAATTCCATCCCCTTGGCGATGGCAAGGTATTCTGCGTGGGTCAGAAGATCGCTCATATCTGCTCTCCGGTGATGCTCGAAATTGCGGTGTTCATGGTACGTATGACTTCAGCCAACTGGCGCTTGTCGTCTTTGTTCAACGGTTGCAGCGGCTTGCGGGGCGGGCCTGCATCAATGCCGCGCAGGGTCAGGCCGTATTTGATGCACTGCACAAACTTTCCGCCTTGCTCCAATACGCTCATCAGCGGCAACATGGCCGACATGATGGCGCGACCTTTGGTAAAGTCGCCCTCAATGGCGCAGGCTTGATACAAAGCAATATGCGCTTCGGGGGCAAAGTTAGACCCGGCACAAACCCAAGACCGCGCGCCCCATGCGAAGAACTCCAACGCTTGGTCATCCATGCCACAAGACAGCGCGATATGCGGATAATCACGAGCCAACATGTGCACCCGGTTAATGTCGCCGCTGCTTTCCTTGATTGCGCAGAAATTCGGAGATCGACCAAGGCGGTCCAGGGTTTCTTCATCCATGTTAACCGACATCCGACCCGGATAGTTATACAACATCACTGGCAGGTTCGCGGCGCGATCAATGGCCAAAGCATGCAGCGCAATTTCGCGACCCGTGGGATAGGCGTAGGGTGGCGTGGCCACCAGCAACGCATCGGCACCGACCTCTTTGGCGGCTTGTGCGTAACGGATTGAATCCTCCGTCCGTATAGCGCCAGTCCCGACAGTCATCGGCACGCGACCTGCGATCAACTCAGCGCAGCGCTTCATCATCCACAGACGTTCGTCTTCGGTTTGGGCATAATATTCACCGGTGGAGCCAGCGATGATCAACCCGTGAACCCCAGCTGAAATCAGGTGTTCAATTGTCTGGGAGAGCGCCTCTTCGTTGACTGTGAAGTCATCGAGATAAGGCGTGATGACAGGTGTATAGATGCCTTCAAATTGCATTCCGGTGGTCTTTCATTGAAATGACGTCAAGGGGGAGTGGATCGGGGCGCACGTATTTTTCCATCTGATCGCGCGACAGGTCCCAATGTTGCAAAGTCAGATCAATGGCCAGCGCAGGTTCGCGTGCCTCGATGGCAGCGATCATCGCGTCGTGCTGGTCGATGGCTTTGGCAATGCGGGCACTGTCAGCTTCAGATTGCGGGCGAAAGAAAGTTTGGCTGAGGCGAGTGTGGTCAATCAACATCCGCTTTAGACCGGTGAACAGGTAAGGGTTCAGTGCCATTTGGCCGATCTGTTCATGAAACTGATGGTTAAGGAGCGCCGCGTCCGCCGTTTCAGCTGCGCGCGCAGCAGCAGCAAAACTGACTTGTGTGGCCTTTAACGTATCGACTTGCTGACTGGTTCTATTTTCAGCCGCCAATCTAGCCACTGTGGAATAGACAAGCGGCGCGGTCTGAAAAAACATACGCATCACGGGGAGGTCCATCGAAGCGACTCTGGCTCCTCGGTTCTCTTCAATTTCGACATACCCTTCACCGGCAAGGCGATGCAGGATTTCACGCAACGGCGTTCGGGAAATCTCGTATTGAGTAGACAAGCTGAGCTCATCCAGTCCCGTTCCCGGCGCAATGTCTTGCGATAGAATGCGCATGCGCAAATCAGAAAGACAGATTAGCTTTTTGTTCATTTTCGTGACCTCGATACACATCTTGTATACATGTAGAATACAATTT
>CAZJAW010000049.1:0-10179 GCA_964544035.1 uncultured Rhodobacterales bacterium | reverse complement strand
GACGCGATCCGTCGCGGAGAGCTGGACGCAACGCCCATGCGCATGGGCGACGACGTTGGGGCGGCCACAGCCGAGGCGATCAAGGCCGACCTTGAGGGGCGTGCTGCAGACTTGCCGTTGGTGTTCTTGGGGCGCATCACTGTCGCGCATGACCAGATGAGTGCCGCCGAGATCGACGCGCTGGAAAAAGAAGCGTTCCGCTTTTCGGGTGTTGGCGCGCTCAGCCGCTAAACCCTGTAAAACAAAGAAAGGCGTCGCTTGATTGCGACGCCTTTTTTTAGTGGGCGTTATTCGTCTTCCATCGCTTCCAATTCGTCGATGAAGCCAGAAATCATAGCCAACCCTTTGTCCCAGAATTTTGGATCCGAAGCGTCCAGACCAAAGGGTGCCAGCAATTCTTTGTGGTGCTTTGATCCACCTGCTTTGAGCATATCAAAGTACTTTTCTTCGAAGCCTTCGGCGCCTTCGGCGTAGACCGAATAAAGCGCGTTTACGAGGCCGTCACCGAACGCATAGGCATAGACATAGAATGGTGAGTGGACGAAGTGCGGGATGTAGGCCCAAAACGTTTCATAGCCGTCCATGAAGTCAAAAGCAGGTCCAAGGGATTCAGCCTGCACGGACATCCACAGCGCGTTGATGTCGTCGGGTGTCAGCTCTCCGCCACGGCGTGCTTCATGCAGTTTGCATTCAAAGTCATAAAACGCGATCTGGCGCACAACTGTGTTGATCATGTCTTCGACTTTGCCAGCCAGCATGACTTTGCGCTCTGCCTTGTCCTTGGCACCGTCCAGCATCGTGCGGAATGTCAGCATTTCGCCAAACACCGAAGCGGTTTCGGCCAGCGTCAGCGGGGTCGATGACAGCATTTCACCCTGCTTTGCTGCCAGAACTTGGTGCACGCCGTGACCCAACTCGTGCGCCAGCGTCATCACATCGCGTGGTTTGCCCATGTAGTTGAGCATCACGTAAGGGTGCACATCCGTCACGGTGGGATGGGCAAAAGCACCGGGCGCTTTGCCGGGCTTCACACCTGCATCGATCCAGCCGTCTTTGAAAAATGGTTTGGCGATTTCACCCATGCGCGGATCAAACGCATTGTAGGCGTCCATCACGGTCTTTTCAGCGTCGTCCCAGCTGATGAGACGCGGGTCTTCCATTGGCAAAGGCGCATTGCGGTCCCAGACTTGCATACGATCAAGGCCCAGCCATTTGCGTTTGAGTTCATAATAGCGATGGCTAAGCTTGGGGTAGGCGGCGACAACGGCATTGCGGAGCGCCTCAACCACTTCGGGTTCGACATCATTGGACAGGTGGCGGCCCGATTGCGCAGTGGGCATCCCGCGCCAACGGTCCATGATTTCTTTTTCCTTAGCTTGCGTGTTGTGAACGCGGGCAAAGGTTTTGATATTGGATGCAAACACTTCGGCCAATTCTCTCGACGCGGTTTCGCGTTTCTTGCGGTTGGGGTCGGTCAGGAAATTTAGCGTGCCTTCGATGTTCAGCGACTCGCCGTCGATGTTGAATTCGAGCCCAGCGATGGTTTCGTCAAACAGCCGTTCCCATGCGTCGCCAACGACGCCAAGGTCGTGCAGAAATTTCTCCATCTCGTCAGACAGTTGATAGGGTTTCATCGCGCGAATACGGTCAAAGACTGGCTTATACCGCGCAAGGTCCGCGTTTTGGCCCAACAGGCCGCTTAGATGGTCATCTTCAAGGCGGTTCAGCTCAAGCGTGAAAAACACCAGCGGCGTGGTGAAGTTTGTGATCTGTTCCTGCATATCGGACATGAACTTGGCCCGACCTGCGTCTGTGGTCAGTTGATAATAACGCAAACCCGCAAAAGACATGATCCGGCCCGCGATCTGGTTGATGCGTTCTTGCCGTTTGATGCACTCAAGCAATCCCGCAGCATCAAGTGTGTCCAACTTACCTTCGTAGTCCGCAGCAAAGCTGGTGCAGGCGTTTTCCAACCAATCAAGGTCGCGCTTTAGTTCTGGGGCGTCTTCGCCAGTATAAAGATCATCCAGATTCCATTCGGGCAAATCGCCAAAGGGTTGATCCCCGGCAGAAGCGTTGATGTCACGAACGGGGAAGGGCAGTTGGAACATGGATGAAACCTCTTTGGTGTGTTGCGACATAGGTATGGGCGGAATGAGTTAGGGGCAAGGGTTTCGCCGCGCTTGTGTGCGTCGACAAACTGGAGGGCCAGCCCTCCAGACCTCCCGAAGTATTTTTGGAACAATGAAAGGGCGATTAGCCGTAGGTGGCCAACATTTGATTGAGATCGTCCAGTGTGTTGGCCTCGTGTACTGGTTTGTCCTGCCGCCAGCGCAGCATGCGTGGAAAACGCAAAGCGACACCGGATTTGTGCCGACTTGAGGCTTGGATGCCCTCAAAGGCGATCTCGAAAACGTGTTCTGGGGTGACGCTGCGCACGGGCCCAAAGCGTTCGCGCGTGTTCTTTTTGACCCACGCAGTGATTTTGCGAAACTCTTCGTCGGTGAGGCCGGAGTAGGCCTTGGTGAAGGGGACCAGATCGTCGCCGTTCCAGACCGCAAAAGTGAAGTCGGTGAACAAGTTGGCGCGCCGTCCGTGCCCCGACTGGGCATAAATCATCACCGCATCAATGGTCAGTGGGTCAAGCTTCCATTTCCACCAGTCGCCTTTTTTGCGACCTGTCAGATAGGGGCTTGCGCGCCGTTTCAACATCAATCCTTCGGCAGACGCATCGCGCGCTGTGTTGCGGATGTTGGCAAGGTCGTTCCATGTATTGAATTGCACCACTGGGGAGAGTTTGACAGGCGCCTCTGTGGGCAATTTTTTACATATTTTTTGGAGCCTTGCGCGACGATCGTGAAGCGGCTCTTGTCGGATATCAACACTGTTCCATTCCAACACATCATAGGCGTAAAGGATGACCGGCGTGTCGGTAAGAAGCTTCTTGGGTACAGTTTTGCGCCCGATCCGCTTTTGCAGGGTGTTAAAGGACTGCGGACCATCGTTACCCCAGACAAGGATCTCGCCGTCGAGTACAGTGCCATCAGGGATAAAATCGCGTGCACGAGCAAATTCAGGGAAGCGATCGGTCATCAACTCTTCGCCGCGCGACCAAACATAGTGACCGCCGTCTCGCAAGATCAGTTGGCCGCGGATGCCATCCCACTTCCATTCGGCCTGCCAATCTTTTGGATTATCTAGTTTTTTGACATTGGAATCCAATCCGTAAGCGAGGTAAAATGGATAAGGTCGCGACGCGTTTGCGCCGGGATCATCCGCTTCGATCAGGCTGTTCCATGTTGTCGTCGCAGGATCCCAATCCCCCATAAGGCGGTGTGCCATTTCGGCTTCGTCTCGACCTGTGGCGCGGGCCAATGCTCGGGTCATTAACTTTTGGCTGACACCGATGCGAAAACCGCCCGTAAGCAGCTTGTTGAACAGAAAGCGCTGCGTGGGATCAAGGCTATCCCATGCGGATAGGACAGTAGCTTTGCGTCCCGCTTCATCAACTTCAGAAAGGGCGCGTAATGCATTGATCCAATACGTTAATCCTAAATCTGACTGTGCTTTTCCTACCGGTAGAACAAGCGCGATCGTTTCAGCTAGATCGCCGACGATCGGGTATGCTTCTTCGAATAACCAAAGTGGAATGTTGGCCATTTCAGCCGCCCATTCACGCAGCTGCGTTGTTGTGGCAGCGCGCTTAGGGCGGCGTCCTGAAAACAAGGCGATGGTCCAGATACGGTCGCTTTCTGCGGCCGTGGCAAAGAACGCGGCCAATGCCGACACTTTGACAGTGGTCTTAGTGGATTGATCAATGGCGTTGAACAGGGCTGCAAAGTCTTTCATGCGGCATCCCCGGCGCTATCGCCGAATTCAGTTGGAACGACTTGGGCATTCCAGCCGTTTTCGTTCAAAAAACGCGTGAATATATCAGTGTAACCATGTGTCACATATATATTTTCTGCCTCTGTCTGAGTGATCGCGTCAAGTAATCCGTCCCAATCCGCGTGGTCTGAAATCACAAAGCCTCGATCCCCGGAACGCCTCCGCCGGATGCCGCGCAGAGCCATCCAGCCGCTGGCAAACCCTGTTTCTTGCGGCCCGAATTTGCGTGACCAAGCGGAGTCGAGTGCGGAGGGCGGTGCCAGAACCAGCGCGCCGGGATGTGCTTTGGGGTCAATATTCGGTCCTGCCATCACCGTGTCTGGCAGGTTCAGGCCTTGTGAGCGCATCACGGCATTGGTGTTTTCGATCGCGGTATGAGCCAGAACAGGACCAATATCTGGATTAAGCAAAGTCATCAGTCGCTGTGCCTTACCCAACGCATAACATCCTAAAAAGGCCGTTTTGCCTGCCGCCGCGCACGTCGCCCACCAAGCGTTGATCTGACCCGCGATGATGGATTGATCCTGCCAACGGAATACAGGCAGACCAAAGGTGCTTTCTGTAATAAAGTGATGACAACGCACGGGCTCAAAAGGCGTCGATAGCCCGTCATCCACCACTTTGTAGTCACCCGATGCCACCCAAACCTCGCCTGCCACCTCAACTCGGATCTGGGCAGACCCGGGCACATGGCCTGCGGGATGAAAAGAAACGGAGGCCCCGCCGATCTGGCGAACCTCTCCGTAAGAAAGTGTCTCGAGAGGGATATCACCAAGGCGGTGGCGCATCACAGGAGCAGCCAGATCGGTCGCAAGGTATGACCCCATGCCGTTGCGTGCATGATCCGCGTGGCCGTGGGTGATCAATGCCCGTGGCACGGGGCGCCATGGATCGATATAAAAATCACCTGCGGGGCAATATATGCCTGACGGAGTGAAGGTTAATGCGCTGCACATATATGGGAGCGTAGCATAGAGTGCGGTGCTGGCCAGCCTTAGGCGGCTGTGTGGAACCTTTGCGCAATAGTATCGAAGACGTCAGAACGTACTGCCGCGGCGTCCATCATCACTTCATGTTCACCGCCGCTAATCATGTGCAATGCGCCGTTTGACCAGCTTTGCATGCGATCTTCGATGCGACCGACGTGGACGATGCGTTCATTGGTGCCAAGAAAGGTGTCGGTGGGCAGTGGCGGGGCGGACATGCGAGACAGCGCCAGTGTTTCGGATAGTGCCTCGCGCAGCCAAACGAAACTGGGCCCGCCAAGCGCAAGCTCAGGATGGGCCTGCAATTGGAGGCGCATCATATCGAACATCTCAAAGTCATTGGTTAGTAGATTGTCGTCAAACGGGGCCGTTAACACATAAGAATCAAGCGCTGTGCCAGGGGGCAGGCGGTGCCCATGCCCAAGTGCGGGCATCAATTGGCCCAAGGTCCATGCGAAGGGGCGCAAATGTGGCGCTATTCGAATCCCCCACATCGGCCCTGTGAAGGCTGCTGCCGCCACATCCAACTTGTCATAAAGTGCGCGCAAACCAATGCAACCACCCATAGAGTGAGCGAGTAGATAGTAAGGTTTGGGCAGTTTCAATTCGTCCGCTGCAGCGACCATCGCCGTCACATCTAGTTGATAGTCTGAAAATAAATCCACATGTCCAATGCGTTTGTCGTCCAACAAACGATCAGCTAATCCTTGGCCGCGCCAGTCAACTACAATTGTTGCAAAGCCACGCTGCGCCAGATCACCCGCCGCAGGCGCATATTTTTCGACATATTCGGTGCGCCCCGGAAACAGCAAGACTGTCCCCTTCGCATCCTTAGGCTGAAAGATACCCAGACGGATACGCACTCCGTCTGATGCATGTGTCCAATAGGCCGTTCCCGCCAGTGGTGCGGGCGCGACATCGGTAAATAGGGGCGCCTCCGAAAGTGTCATTAGCCTAGAACAGACGCCAGTTTCATGGCCATACCCATGTCGCCGTCTACTTTCAGCTTGCCAGTCATGAATGCAGACGTCGGGTTGGTATCGCCTGAAATGATGGATTTGAAGGTTTCAGCGTCCGCCGACAACGTAACATCAGCAGGCTCATCCGCAGCGCGCGCACCGGATCCATCCATCGTGATGGCGCCTTCGTCTTCGATGTCGAACTTGGCAGTGCCCGAAAAATCGGCGCCTGCTAGCTTTTCGTTCAGCATTGATACGGCTTCGTTTACGATATCACTCATCTTTTTTGCCCTTTTTGGCTGTGGCGCGACTTGGACTCTGGAATTTGCGGCGCGCGCTGTTACATTCACAGTTATGGGCAAACATAAGACCAAACTCTACCCTGTCGTCACGGCACTTTTTTTGACAGTAGGGGATTCCTTACCTGCAGTGGCGCAGACGACACCCGAACCGTCTGAAACGCCTGCTATTTCTGAGCCGTCTACAGGTGCGCAGATCGCATCGGTGACGCAACAAGAGCGGCTGAATGGGATGTTGCAAGAACTGCGCACCGCATCGCCTTCTGATGCGTTGCGCCTTACGCGAGAGATAGAGCGGGAATGGTCAAAATCTGGCTCCACATCGCTAGACATGTTGTTGCGCCGTGGTCGCGAGGCTTTGGAAGACGAAGAAATTGATGTCGCAATCGGTCATCTGACGGCTGTAACGGATCATGCCCCCGATTTTGCCGAAGGCTGGCACGTGCGCGCCACCGCCTTTTTCAGGAAAGGGCTCTATGGCCCGGCGCTTTCGGATTTGCAGCAAGCACTGATATTGAACCCTGAAAATTATAACGCTTTGTTTGGATTGGGCGTTATGTTTCAAGAATTTGGCGATGATCATCGTGCCGAACAAGCATTCCGCGATGTGATTGCGATCAATCCCAACCACGAAAACGCCAACACTCTGCTGGAACAGCTCAAATCCAAAGGCATTGGCCGCGAGCTGTAATTTAGCAAAGTGAAAACGGGGGGCAGCCCATGTCGGGCGACGCGCGCGTGGTGGCCGTTCTTGGCCCCACCAATACAGGCAAGACCACATACGCAATTGAACGGATGCTGGGTTACCGTACAGGGGTGATCGGGTTACCGCTGCGCCTTCTTGCGCGCGAGGTCTACGACCGAATCGTTGCGTTGCGCGGCCCGTCGGTGGTGGCTCTTGTCACTGGCGAAGAACGCATTGTGCCGCCGCGCACCCAATATTGGGTCTGCACGGTCGAGGCCATGCCCGAAGGCATGGGGTGTGATTTTTTAGCAATCGATGAAATCCAGCTGTGCGCAGATCCCGAACGCGGTCATGTGTTCACCGACCGCTTGCTGCGGTCACGTGGCTTGCATGAGACGTTGTTTCTGGGCGCTGACACCATGCGTGGACCTATCAAAACACTGGTGCCCGAGGCGCAGTACATGCACCGCGAGCGGATGTCGCAGCTTGTGTATTCGGGTCAGAAAAAGGTGTCCCGTATGCGCCCGCGCAGCGCCATCGTCGGGTTTTCGGTGGATAATGTCTATGCCATTGCCGAGCTGATTAAACGTCAAAAAGGTGGGGCGGCTGTTGTTATGGGCGCACTTTCCCCGCGCACACGCAACGCGCAGGTGGACATGTATCAGAACGGCGAGGTCGATTTTCTGGTGGCCACAGACGCCATCGGCATGGGGCTGAACCTCGATATCGATCACGTAGCGTTTTCGAGCCTGACAAAATTTGATGGGCGGCGCATGCGCCCATTGGCCCCAAATGAACTTGCGCAAATCGCTGGGCGGGCGGGGCGCGGGCAAAAGGATGGCACGTTTGGCGTCACAGGTGACGTGCGCCCACTTGACGAAGGCATGGCGCAATCGATCATGGATCACCGCTTTACGCCGATACAAAAACTGCAGTGGCGCAATCATGCGTTGCAATTTGGCACCATCGATGCGCTGGTGCGCAGCCTTGAAGCCCCGCCAAATGACGAAGTTCTTGTGCGCGCGCGTGAAGCCGATGACCTGAAATCCCTTAAATCATTAGCCGAAAGCGCCGAGGTCACAGCGCGCTGCACAGATGGCCCTTCGGTTCGCCTATTGTGGGACGTGTGCCGCGTGCCAGACTTTCGCGGCATAAGTCACACGGAGCATTCCAACCTATTGGACGTTGTATTTCGATATCTGCACGAACGTGGTAGTATACCGGACGATTGGATGGCGCGGCAGATTAAACGGATTGACCGTACGGACGGCGACATCGATGCAATTAGTAAACGGCTGGCTTTTATCCGCACGTGGACGTATGTCGCACAGCGCAAAGGTTGGACAGATGATATAGACCATTGGCGCAACGAGACGCGCCATGTAGAAGACCGATTGTCAGATGCTCTTCACGAAAAGCTGACTCAGAGATTTGTAGACCGGCGCACATCTGTATTATTGCGCCGGTTAGGCCAGAAGGAGGCCATGGTGGCCGAAGTAAACGATCAAGGTGAAGTTACAGTCGAGGGCGAGTTCGTCGGCAAATTGGACGGGTTCCGTTTTTCGCAGGACAAGGGCGCAGGTGCGGCCGAGGCCAAGACGATAAAGTCGGCTGCTCTTCAGGCGTTGGCGCCTCATTTCCATTTGCGTGCGGATCGTTTTTATAACGCGCCCGATACTGAAATCGACTTCACTGAACAGGGGGGGCTGATGTGGGGCGCCTCTGCGGTGGGTAAGCTTGTGGCAGGTTCAGAACCTTTGAAGCCACAGGTTGAGGTGTTTGTAGACGATGTGGCTGGCCCCGAGGTTGCCCAAAAAGTGCAACGCCGTGCGCAACATTTTATTGATCGCAAAATCGCCGCCCTGTTTGAACCTTTACTCAACATGCAGCGCGATGAAACGCTGTCTGGGTTGGCAAAAGGTTTTGCGTTTCGTCTGATCGAAAACCTTGGTGTGATCCCTCGTGTCACTGTCGCGGACGAAGTGAAAGCGCTGGATCAAGACGCGCGCGGTGCATTGCGCAAGCACGGTATCCGCTTTGGTCAGTTCACGATCTTTATGCCTTTGCTGCTGAAACCCGCGCCGACGCGCTTGCGTCTGGTGCTGTGGTCTTTGTCCAAGAACTTGGGCGAGTTCCCCGAATCTCCGCCCCCCGGTCTGGTGACGATTCCGGCCATGAACAATGCGGGCGAAGGTGCCGACATCATGGCGGGTTACCGCAATTCTGGCGAGCGCGCGATCCGCATCGATATGCTAGAACGTCTGGCTGACATGCTACGGGCCGAAGATTCGCGCGGCGGGTTTGAGGCCAAGGCTGATATGCTGTCGATCACAGGTATGACGCTAGAACAATTTTCTGGTCTTATGATGGGCCTCGGCTACAAAGCCGAAAAAGGCGAGCGCGAAAAGGTGAAGCCGGTGACGGCGAATGCGACAGGCGCTTCAGATGCAGATTCCGATGCAACGGAAACACCAACAGACGCTTCGGCCAAAAGCGAAGCAACTGCAGAAGATGCCCCAGCAACAGATGTCGCCGCAGAACCCGAAGCGGTCAAAGACACTTCGACAAATCCTGAATCCAAAGCCGAGGCAGATGCGCCAGCAGCGGAACCTGCCGAAACAGAAGTCTTTTACACCTTTACGTGGGGCCGTGCCCCTGCCGCCAACCGGGCACGCCCAGCACAGGGTGGCAAACCGCGCGGCAAAGGTGCGCCCGGGGGCAAGCCCAGAGGCAAGGGGAAAGGTCCGCGCAAAGACGGGGATGGTGGCAAGTCGCAGAAATTCTCGGCCCGCCCTCCGCGGCGCGAAAAGCCAATCGATCCCGACAATCCATTTGCTGCAGCCCTCATGGGGTTGAAGGACAACAAGTAATTGTCTGAAGCCGCCGAAAAGCTGCGACTCGATAAATGGTTATGGTTTGCGCGTTTCTTCAAGACGCGGTCCTTGTCTGCCGCCCGTGTGGCGGCGGGGGACGTGCGGGTGAACGGCGAACGTGTGACAAAGCGCGCAACGACCATTCAGGCAGGCGACGTTCTGACCTTTGCAATTGGGGACAATGTACGCGTTATCGAGGTCATTGCCATCGGTACGCGCCGCGGCCCAGCCCCCGAAGCGCAGGCGCTCTATAACGATATGTCCCCTGAACCTGCGCCGCGCGAAACACGCGTCCCACAAAACCCGCGCTTTGAGGGAAAAGGGCGTCCCACCAAGCGAGATCGTCGCAAACTCGACCTTAACCGTCCAGATAAGCTTGAATGACGCGAAACCTTGAATTAGGTGAGGCGAGAGACGGATGAACGAGAGCCGAAGATGACCTATCTCGTCATCGATAACTGCATCAAATGCAAATATATGGACTGCGTT
>CAZJAW010000048.1:0-10206 GCA_964544035.1 uncultured Rhodobacterales bacterium | reverse complement strand
CTTCAATCTTAACCGGATAGCGCATGCACGACTGACGCTTTGTACAACGTCGTGCGTCAAATTGGTGCAGCAAAACAGCACGCGCTGTGCGGGCGGTGAAGAAATAGGTGCCGCCTGCTTGGCGCGATCGAATGTCATTTGGCATGGGCGCAAGCTATGCGCCGTTTGGTTAACGCGCGCTTAAACTTAGCTCAGGCACTGCGCAGCGTAGGGCGCGCACGGCGCCCATCTGCCCAGTCCCGGCACGCCTCACCAAAAGCCTCAAACAGTGGGCGCGAAACCGGATCCTCCCCGGCGTTCCATTCAGGATGCCATTGCACAGACAAAGTGAAGCCGGGCGCGCCGTCGATATAGGTCGCCTCTGCTGTGCCATCGGGCGCGTGCCCGTCGACGATCACGCGCGGGCCAGCGGTCTTGATCCCCTGCCCGTGCAGCGTATTGGTCAGCACCGAGGGTGCACCCATCAATTTGTGAAACACGCCACCCTCGGTGAACGTGACGTTGTGACGAAGTGCAAACTTTTCTTCAAGCGTGCCGTCAGGTGGCATCCGGTGATTTTCGCGCCCCGGCAGGTCGCGGATTTCAGGATAAAGCGTGCCACCCATGGCGACATTCACTTCTTGAAAGCCCCGGCAAATCCCCAAGAACGGCTGTCCACGCTCGACCAGCGCGCGAATCAACGGTAATGTCACGGCATCACGGTTGCGATCAAAATCACCATGCGCGGGCGTTGCCTCTTCGCCGTATTCCTCGGGGTGCACATTGGCGCGACCGCCTGTGAATACAAACCCCGCGCACTGCTCCAACAGGTCTGAAAGACGCACGCTGTCCGGCTCGCAAGGCACAAGCAAGGGCAACCCTTCGGCCACATCTGCCACAGCAGCGACATTGATCACTCCGGCACCCTGAACAAAGTACTCGTCGTTGATACAGTGCAGATTGGAGATGATTCCAATAATGGGCCGGGGCATGACGTCCTCTTAACTCGCGATTGTCACAAGTATAATCAGTGTCAGCGCCCGCGCCTAGTGCAACCTTGCGCGCAAGTCTCTGTGCGCAAAGCCGCAAAGAACGTTTTGCCTAAATTTCCGCCACAAGGTTTGCGGCCTCGATCCCGGCCACTGCGGCAAGTGCGTCATTGTCGGATGTGTCGCCCGTGACGCCAACTGCGCCGACAACATCACCCTTTTTGTCGCGCAGCAAAACGCCACCCGGAACAGGCACCATCTGACCTCCAAACACTCCGTTCGCCGCATCGATGAAATAGGCCTGAGCCTCAGCCCGCGCCATCTGCGCCGTGCCAGCCATACCCAGCATGACGCAGCCATAGGCTTTGCCGTGCGCAATTGCGAACCGGCCAGGTGCTGCTCCATCTTCGCGCTCAAAAGCTTGCACATGCCCACCTGCATCCAACACAACAACGGACAATGGCTTTAAGTCCAGCTCGCGCCCCTTCTCAATTGCTTTGCGAATGATTGTGCGTGCCCGTCTCAGTGAAATCGTCATAGCTGTCTCCTTTTTAAGCGCGCCACTTCCGGCCCGCTTGTCTTTGATGCTTCAAGACCGCGTAAGCGGACCAATTCAAACCGCCGCCGCTTTGAACTCCAAACGGCGCGCATGCAACACGGGTTCTGTATAGCCAGACGGCTGCACGCGGCCCGAAATCACCAGATCGCAGGCAGCTTGAAAGGCCACTCCGTCAAACCCCGGTGCCATAGGCACATAGGATTTGTCCCCGTCGTTCTGACGATCCACAACTTCGGCCATTTTCTTGAGCGCGGCCAGAACCTGATCTTCGCTGACCACTCCATGATGCAACCAGTTTGCCATGGCTTGTGCGCTGATGCGACACGTGGCGCGGTCTTCCATCAAGCCCACATCGTTGATGTCAGGCACTTTGGAACACCCCACCCCCTGATCGACCCAACGCACAACATACCCCAGAATGCCTTGGGCATTATTTTCCAACTCACGCGTGATTTCAGCGTCAGAGAAGTTGCGCCCCACAGCAACCGGAATGGTCAAAAGGTCCTCGAGCTTGCCTCGTGCACCACCCGCGCGCAATTCGTCCTGACGGGCCAGAACATCAACCTTGTGATAGTGGGTGGCATGCAGCGTCGCAGCCGTCGGCGACGGCACCCAAGCGCAGGTTGCCCCAGACTGAGGGTGCCCGATTTTGGCATCCAACATATCGGCCATCAGATCAGGCATCGCCCACATCCCTTTGCCAATTTGCGCGCGCCCCTTCAGACCGCAGGCCAGACCGATATCAACATTGCGATCCTCATAGGATGCAATCCACGGCGCGCCCTTCATTTCGCCCTTGGGCACCATGGGGCCTGCTTCCATCGATGTGTGGATTTCATCGCCAGTACGATCAAGGAAACCTGTGTTGATAAAGGCCACGCGGGATTTGGCGGCGCGAATGCACTCTTTAAGATTGGCCGAGGTACGGCGTTCTTCGTCCATGATGCCAAGCTTCACCGTGTTGGCAGGCAATCCCAATATTTTCTCAACACGTGTGAAAATCTCATCCGCAAAGGCGACCTCGTCTGGCCCGTGCATCTTGGGCTTTACCACATAGACCGAACCTGTGACGGAATTGCGCATGCCTTGGGTCTTTTTCAGATCGTGCATGGCAAGCAACGTGGTCACCATGGCATCCATTAGCCCTTCGCCGATTTCAAGCCCGTCGCGGTCCAATATCGCCGGGTTGCTCATCAAGTGACCGACATTGCGCACCAGCATGAGGCTTCGGCCTTTGGCGGTCACGGGTGAGCCATCTGGACCCGTATAAACGGTGTCGTCATGCATGCGACGGGTGATGGATTTACCGCCCTTTTGAAACGTCTCGGACAAGTCGCCCTTCATCAGGCCCAGCCAATTGCTATAGGCGAGCACCTTGTCCGGTGCGTCCACTGCGGCCACGGAATCTTCGCAATCCATAATGGTGGACAAGGCAGACTCAAGATTTACCGCGGCAATGCCTGCAGGATCAGAGCTGCCGATTTGATCGTCTGAATTTACAACAACTTCGACACCTAGCCCGTTGTTTTTGAAAAGGTACTTACCCCCATCGTCGGACATCGCTGAACCTGCAAACTGCGTCGGATCGGCCAAGGCCACATCCCTGCCACCTGTACGTAGGACCAAAGCGCCACCATCTGCGCCCACATGATCCACCTCTGCCCACTTGGCCCCCGCCAGTGGAACAGCCTCGTCCAAGAATCCCTTGGCCCAAGCAATCACCCGCGCGCCGCGCGCCGCGTCATAGCCCTTGCCACTTGGCAGATCGCCCAGCGCATCCGTGCCATAAAGCGCATCATACAGACTGCCCCAGCGTGCGTTCGCGGCGTTCAGCGCAAAACGTGCATTGGTGATTGGCACAACCAGCTGTGCGCCGGGGACTAGGGCAATTTCAGGATCCACATTGGCCGTATCGATTTCAAAATCCGAGCCTTCGGGTACAAGATACCCAATCTCGTGCAGGAACGCTGCATACGCGTCGGCATCAAAGCCTGAACTGCGGTTGGCCACGTGCCATGCGTCGATCTTGGCCTGTATATCTTCGCGAATAGCCAGAAGGGCGCGGTTCTTGGGGCCCAAATCATGAACCAGTGCGGAAAATCCAGCCCAGAAATCAGCCGTAGCCACGCCGGTGCCCGGCAAGGCATGCGTTTCGATAAATTGCGCCAGCGTATCCGCCACCCGCAGCTCTGCGCGTTCTACATATGTCGACATGCGATGCTCTCCTGACGATAAAAAATGAGTCGCCATGAGGATTAGAGAAAAAGTTTCCTATCGTAAACATCATTGGTCAATTAATTTTACCAAATCGAAAATTTTTTTAATCGACACGCCAACAGGCGCACCCTGTAACCACTTAGGATAAGGCGCAGACTGCGACCCAAACTGGCATCCGTGCAGAATGGCACGCACCACGTCAGCAGCGCACGCCTACAGGACAATTCACACTAAACGGGGGCCGGCCGCTTACAGCCAATCAAGTCACAGCCAACATCACTTGAAAAGAAAATCAGGTGCTAAAATTAAATACGGCGACGATCACCACAATCACCATCACCACTGAAACGCTTGATCCGATCAACGAAACCACACGTCTGCGCGCGCGCACCTTTGGGCATCCTTCTGTCCCTGGCATATCCATACAGAAACCTTTCTGCGGTCCGCCATTCCCCGGGCTAGGCCGCCTAAAAACTACCTCAAATAAACATCTCGGTTACATCACTTGATGCTCCCTGAACACAAGACTAACTTGTCAATAAATCAAGATTTTCTATCAAAAGGCTGCATTCAGATGCAAAGTTCATCACCGCAGACGATCTACCTTAACGATTATACACCTTTCGGGTTTCACGTCCAAGAGGTACACCTGACCTTCGATCTGGCCCCGAACGCAACGCACGTCACGTCTCGGGTCCGGTTTGCGCCCATCGCAGACGCCGCTGATCCGACGTTTTTCCTGCACGGTGAAAACCTGACACTGCTGTCCGCAAAGATCGACGGTGAGGCCGTCACCCCCAAGATCACGCCCGATGGGTTAACCTGCGACGTGCCCGATATGCCCTTTACATGGGAGGCCGAGGTCAAAATCGATCCTGCCGCCAACACAGCACTTGAAGGGCTGTATCTGTCGAACGGTATGTATTGCACCCAATGCGAAGCTGAGGGGTTTCGCAAAATCACCTATTACCCTGACCGACCAGATGTGATGAGCACCTTTACCGTGCGCATCAATGGCCCGCACGGCACGCTTTTGTCGAACGGCAACCCTGTGTCCATGGGCGATGGCTGGGCTGAATGGCACGACCCATGGCCAAAGCCCGCCTATTTGTTTGCACTGGTCGCAGGCGAATTAATTGCGCATCGCGACACGTTCGCGACCTGCGAAGGGCGCCAAGTCGACCTTGCCCTTTACGTCCGCCCCGGCGACGAAGGCAAATGCGCCTTTGGTATGCAGGCATTGAAGGATTCCATGAAATGGGACGAGGACGTTTATGGCCGCGCCTACGATCTGGATGTGTTCAACATCGTCGCCGTTGATGATTTCAACATGGGTGCGATGGAAAACAAGGGGCTGAACATTTTCAACGCCTCTGCTGTCCTTGCCAGCCCCGAAACCTCGACAGATGGCAATTTTGAACGGATCGAGGCGATCATCGCGCATGAATATTTCCACAATTGGACTGGAAATCGCATCACTTGTCGCGATTGGTTCCAACTATGCCTTAAGGAAGGGCTGACCGTGTTCCGCGACAGCCAATTCACCGCTGATATGCGATCCGAACCTGTCAAGCGCATCAGCGATGTGATCGACCTGCGTGGACGTCAGTTCCCCGAGGATCAAGGCCCACTGGCGCACCCCGTGCGCCCAGAAAGTTTTCAAGAGATCAACAACTTCTACACCGCCACCGTCTATGAAAAAGGTGCTGAAGTGATCCGCATGCTGAAAACGCTTGTGGGGGACGAGGCTTACGCCACTGCCGTAAGCTTGTATTTTGAGCGCCACGACGGACAGGCCTGCACCATCGAACAATGGCTCGCTTGTTTTGAGCAGGTGCTGAAAGACAGCGCTGATACGCGCAACCCGGATGCGTTTGGGGCTGATGACTTAGCCGCGTTCCAGCGTTGGTACAGCCAACCGGGCACGCCGACGGTCTCTGTTGAAACGGGTTATGACAACGGCATGCTGACACTGGACTTTGTACAGTCCAACCCAAAATCCAATGGTGAGCCTCAGATCATTCCAATCACCTATGGCGTGCTGGGCCCAGATGGCAGCGAAGTATTGGACACGCAGCTTTGCGTGCTTAAGCAACAGCGCGAGCGGCTGACGATTCCTGCCCCAGAAGGCAGCGTTCCATCCATCTTGCGCGGCTTTTCGGCACCTGTCGTTCTAAACCACACCGCCGATCATGCCTTTCTGCTGGCCCACGACACTGACCCATTCAATCGCTGGGAGGCGGCGCGCAGCCTAGCGCGCACGTCACTGATAAACTCGGTCATCAAGGGGAGCCAACCAGAGGCCGCATGGCTTGACGGCGTGGCCAAAGTGATGACCGACGAAACGCTGGACCCGGCGTTCCGTGCATTGATACTGGGTCTGCCGGGGCAATCCGAACTTGCCGCCGAATTGCAACGCACAGGCCATATTCCCGACCCCGATGCGATTTGGAGCGCCGTCAACGCGCTAAAACAGGCGCTGTCAGACAGGTTAAAAGATGCCCTCGGCCCGCTTTATGCGGCGCAACAGATCGACGGGGCCTATGAGCCTGATGCAGCGCAAGCGGGCAAACGCGCCCTTGGTAATGCAGTGCTGTCATTGTTGACCCGTCAAGATGGCGGCGCGCAGGCGCAAGCACAGTTTGATGCGGCAAACAACATGACACAGCAACTGTCAGCCCTTGCCAACCTGATCCGTGCCGGGCGCGGCGATGCAGCCCTAAGCCAATTCGAGGCGCAGTGGCACGACGACCGCCTTGTCATGGACAAGTGGTTTGGCCTGCAAGTGATTGAGGCCAAACCAGACGACGCCGTCGACACTGCCAAGGCATTGACGCGGCACGCGGCTTTCAACTGGAAAAACCCCAACCGTTTTCGCGCCACACTGGGTGCGTTGGCCGGACACCACGCAGGTTTTCATGCCAAAGACGGCTCTGGCTACACCTTACTTGCGGACTGGTTGATCCAGTTGGATCCGGTAAACCCGCAAACCACTGCGCGCATGTGTTCGGTGTTCCAGACATGGCGCCGCTATGATGCGATCCGTCAGTCGATGATCGGCAAAGAACTGGATCGCATCGCGGCTACGCCAGATCTAAGCCGCGACACCACAGAAATGATCACCCGCATCCGCGAAGCTTAAGGTTCAAAAATTCGAACCATAAGCTTGATGGATTAAGCGCGAAAATCAACGAGGGACTGATTGTAATTCATCCCTTCGGACTCCAGCCGCTCGGTTACGATATCGGCAAAGGTTTGACCTGTCTCATCCGCCTCGTAAATGCTGGCGGCCTCTTCGAACAGTGACACCACAGCCTCATTTACCGAGGCAGCACCACCACTAGGGGGTCCACCGCCCGCTGGGCCACCGCTAGGCGGTCCACCGGCGGGAGGTCCACCGGCGGGAGGGCCACCGGCGGGAGGGCCACCGACCCCCGCAGCGTTCCCAAGGGTATGTGCATCGATGCCGTTTTCAGCCAATGCGTTGGTCAAACCAGCTCCGGAATTGATTCCGGCCTCGTTGATTTCGGTCACGATCTTTTTAGCGGCGTCACTATCCAGATTTTTGGTGTCGTAGTTCGATAAAATTTCGCCCAACTTCTCCGACTGATTGCTGCTTAGGGCTTGATTGACGGACGGGTTGCTTTGCGATGCTGCATAAGGACTTATGGTTTGTATCATCTATTTTCCTTTATGTAGATCAGCCCAGTTAATCTTAAGACTGACACCACCTTCAGACACCTGCGGACATTAATGCTGAGTTAAGGAAGCGCCTTTGCTTCAAATCGCACGCAGTTTTCACCCTTGCAGCGAAACGCTCTAAAAGGCACCCTCAACGCGTAATTGAACAGGAATGCCGTCATGTCCGAACGCCCCATTTGTCTGATCACAGGAGCCTCTGCCGGGATCGGAGCGGCCTGCGCGCGTCTTGGCGCCGCGCGCTATGACTTTGTTTTGAACTATCGACGTGACACAGCAGGTGCCGAAGCCTCAAAAGCCGCCATTGAAGCCGCGGGCGGTCGCGCGGTGCTTGCACAGGGTGATGTGTCAAACCCATCTGACATCTCTTCTATATATAAGGTCGCGGATGATGCCTTTGGCCGCGTGGATGTGTTGATCAACAATGCAGGAATTGTTGGCCAAACCGCCAAGCTGACAGAAATGGACCACACGCGCCTGACCGAGATGATGAACGTAAACGTCATTGGGGCGATGCTCGTGGCAAAAGAGGCCGTGATCCGCATGCAGTCCCAAGGTTCAGGTGGGGCGATCATCAACATCTCCTCTGCTGCAGCACGACTGGGGTCAGCAAATCAGTACGTTGACTACGCCGCATCAAAAGCTGCAATCGACACCTTCACCAAGGGCTTGTCGGACGAAGTGGCAGGCGACAACATACGTGTCATGTCGATCCGCCCCGGCCTGATTGACACCGAAATCCACGCCAAAGGCGGAGAGCCCGGCCGCGCCCAGCGCTTGGCGCATATGGTGCCAATGAAGCGCGAAGGATCAGCGGAAGAAGTGGCGCAAGCCATTTTGTGGCTCGCATCCGACCAAGCCAGCTACGTCACTGGTTCGACCCTTGATGTGACGGGCGGACGTTAAGGCACAATGTCACCCTACAGCTTTGAAACTACTGGCAGAAATCGCAAGACACTGGTGGCGATTGGTGTCGTGTGGGTCGCGATCATAACTGCGGTACTGTGGCTGGAGGCATCTTTGTGGCTGATGGGGGGTATTGCGCTTTGCACGGCCCCTGCCCTTTACGATCTGATCACGGCGCGGCGTTCGGGCGTCACACTCTCGGCCGAAGGGCTAAGTTGGTTTGCAGGTGCCCGCACAGGCGATATTTCATGGAACAAGATCAGCCACATGCGCCTAGACACACGACTGGATTTTTCGGTGCGCGCAAGTGCTGTGCTGATTACGGGACGCAAAGTGCGCTTGCCTCTGGAAGCAACGCCCCCTGTTGACACATTCGAAGATGTGCTCAGCGCGCGCGACATCAAAGTCGAACGCCACCACTTTTCTTTTTTGGGATAAGGACACTCCGGCGCACGGTTACTGGAAACATCGTGCAATATCGGACGGAAGCAAAAGCAAAAATTCCAGCCCACCTTCAGTTTATCAATTCAATCGTTGGCTAATTTATAGGGACGTAACTGTGGGCGCGTCGTCGAGACCTGTTCACAATAAGATTGGCGCCTTAGCCAAGACGCCATGTCTGCCCGTTTCGCACGCGACCGCATTGGCCCCCAATCCGCCGCAACCCCGCGCCCACCGGGGGCATAGATTACACCATCACGCGGCACTGTGACGGCCATGATGCGCACAGCACAGCTGAGGTTGGCCGCACCATTCTGCAACGCAGCCCCGGTGCCGACATTGCACCCGTAACCACGCGCGGTAGCAGGCAGAATCTGCAACAACCCGTGCCAACGGCCACCCCCACCGACGGCTTTAGGCCTATAGGTGCTTTCGAACTTGGCGAGCGCAGACATAAAACCAACCCAAAAAGCGGCGCGGTCATCTCGATTAGCCTGAGGATATCGCGGGCACCAATTGGTGACGTCTGCTGGCACACTATCCACCAACGGCCTACCGTGGGTTTTGAGCGCGCTCAGAGCAGTGCGGTTCCAAAGGACATGGTTCGGCTGATGGGTCCAGCGCGTGGCTGGCACTTTGGGCGCGCGCGTTACCGGGCGCACACTCGAAAACTTGGGCTTACTGGTCGTCGAAGCGACTTCGGCCTCTGGTTCTTGCACGCCTGCTGATTCAATTGGCAAAACCGCCTCTTGTGCAGTGGAGGCAGAAGCAGCCGCGACAATCAAAATCAGCGCAAACAAAGTTCGTTTTCTATTCATGGCGCGCAATATGTGCGTGCAAGCCTTTATGAGTCCAGAAATTCTGGGTTTCTAACCGTTTCCCGAGCAACTTAGGCAACAATCTGCTTCAAAACCCTACATTGTCTCGCCTTGCGCGAAACGCATCCCGCAACGCGGGAAACCTGCGCAAAAAATCCTTCAAAGCACCATAACAAATCCTGACCTCGCCCTCTTTGTGACCCAATTCACGGGCATCAATGGACCTGTAAAAAGTATGGGTTTTTAAATGGCACTTGCAGGACGCATTCTAGCACCGCTCGTAAATTTTAAGGCGAGGTTTTCCACGCCCCAAGCAAGTATTGCACATGACGGTGTCCTGCAAGACACCACACCATTTGAACAGCTTCCACGCAAAGTTGCAAAAGCGCTGGACGATAGAGTTATCATCGCTTCCCCCGACCCCACCGCAGAAGAACGTATGCGCGACAGATTCCAGTCTCGTGGTCAGAAACTGGCGCGAATTGAAGACTGGGAACGCTTGACGATTGAGATAAACGAGGCCGACATACAACGCCTCAAAACTCCCGGCAGCATGCCGATCGCCGAGCTATTGGCTTTTGGTGCGCGCGCAGATGTT
>CAZJAW010000047.1:0-10293 GCA_964544035.1 uncultured Rhodobacterales bacterium | reverse complement strand
AGGTGTTTTTATCACTGACGTCGATGTCCACCGCAGCATTGACGCAGTGGGCCGCCTTTGGAACGTGAACCTTGGCTATTCCTGTGCGCCGGTCAAGGCGGCGATCTCGGCGCAGCTAGATGCTTTGCCTTATTATTCCACCTTTCGCGGCAGCACCAATGACAAAGCCATTGAACTGGCTGACCTATTGGCCGAGTTTTTTGCGCCCGACGGTCTGACACGCAGCTTTTTCACTTCGGGTGGGTCGGACAGTATCGAGATCGCGCTTAAATTCGCACGTCAATACCATCGTATCCGAGGCGAGGGGACGCGGACGAAGTACATCAGTCTTGAAAAAGGGTACCACGGCACACACTTTGGCGGCGCGTCCATCAATGGGAACGCCAAGTTCCGCAACACGTACGAACCCCTGTTGCCGGGCTGTTACCACATCCCTGGCCCGTATCTGTATCGCAACCCGTTCGGTATCGACAACGCCGAGGATCTGGCCAAGATGTCAGCCGCCATGCTGGAGCGTGAGATCGCTTTTCAAGGTGCCAACACGGTGGCGGCCTTTATCATGGAACCAGTATTGGGGGCAGGGGGCGTGCTCCCGCCGCACCCAAGTTACATGCCGATGATCCGCGATATATGCGACAAGCACGGCGTGCTGTTGATCGCGGATGAGGTCATCACTGCCTTTGGGCGCACAGGCGATCCCTCTGGGTCGCGCCACTGGGGTGTTCAGCCTGATTTGATGTGTACAGCCAAGGCGATCACCAACGGTTACTTTCCGTTTGGTGCCGTAATGATTGCGGACCATGTTGCAGCTGTATTTGAAGATGACACCAGCGGCATTGGGTCGGTCGATATGGGTTACACGTATTCAGGGCATCCCGTGGGTGCTGCCGCCGCAGTCGCGACGATGCATGAAACGATGCGAATCCGCCCTTGGGAAAACGCAGCTCTACGCGGGGCTGAATTGAAAGCAGGACTCGAGGAATTGGCGACCCGCTACGACGTGATCGGCGATGTGCGCGGCGAGGGGCTGATGTGCGCCATGGAACTTGTAAGTGACCGGCAGACCAAGGCCCCGTCGGGAGCAGCGCTGCAGTTCCAGCAGGCGGCCTATGAGGACGGCGCAATGATCCGTGTATCGGGCAATAACGTGGTTATGTCCCCACCTTTGATAATTGATGCCGAACACGTTCAGAAAATCATTTCGGCGGCCGAGACAGGCCTAAAGGCGATTTCGGCTACGTGAAAAGCCGCGCGTCAAAACCGACGCTGACCAGCGTGATACGGCGGGCCGCGATGCGTTCGGGGACGGTTGGGCGCAGTTTTGCCAGCCGGTGCCCGCCCGCTAAACGCATCAACGTAGAGGACGTGAATGACTTTCGCCGCGGTCGCGGCGATCTTCTTTTTTCCCTGTTCATGACCGGGCTCGCGTTATTTTTCCTAGTGTTTTTCTTCACCCAGACGGGGTGGGACGACCGCAAGTTGCCGGACAACATGGCGCGTTACTGGATGGATCAGTTTGGAGTGACTGAGCCCGAGGGGCGATTGTCGCGCTTGGGCCGGATACTGAAACAAAGTTGGGTCACACCGCTGATGTGTCTGATGATCCTAGTTCCTGCGGCTTTGTGGAACTTGCGTTCTGCGTGGTGCGCGCACTCTTGGCGCGTGCGGTTCAATCAACCGACGGGCGTTGCGCATGAACTAAAGCAGTGGCTGCGCGCGTTGGAGTATGTGGCGTGGTTTATCGCATATACGGCCTTGGTGCCTATGCTGGGTTATTTGGCGGCGACACTGCTTCTTGGCACGGCTTTGCCTTGGCGTTTAGGGTATCGCGGCTTGCGTTGGATGGGCATTTGTTTGACGGCAAGTTTTGCGATTGTCCTTGTCTTCCGAACGGGGCTGCAAATCCGCACGCCGGTGAACATTTGGCTTTATGACCAACTGCCGCAAGGCTTGGAAACCTTTATGCAGGTGTGGTTCTAAGATGGAGGCGCTGTGGGCTGGTCTTGATAACCTTACAAGCTTGCCCGTCATGATCGCGATCCTGATTGGCTCGGTCGGAGGGTTGGCCATTGGCGCAGTCCCCGGCATTGGCCCAGCTATTGCCATCGCGATCTTGTTGCCCGCGACTGTATTTCTGGACGATCTGGTCAGCCTCGTGTTGCTGTTGGGGGTCTATGGATCCAGCATGTACGGCGGCGCGATACCAGCGATCTTGATCAATACACCCGGCACACCGGTTAATGCGCTAACCACCTATGACGGCTACGCAATGACACGACGGGGGCAGGCTGCACGCGCCCTTTCGCTTGCCTATGCGGCGTCGTTTTTCGGCGGATGTTTTTCGATCATTTTGGGCCTGTGTGCATTGATCATGTTTGGCCCTTACCTGCGCGATCTGGGCGCATTGTTTGGACAACGTGATATCTTTATGGCGGCTGCTCTTGGTGCCGTCTTGCTGGTCGCGGCACATCGCAAAACGATGGGAATTGCAGCGCTCCTGTTCGGGCTTGGTTTCCTGATTTCTCTTGTGGGGCGGCAGACGACACGACAGATCGATCGCTATACCTTTGATGTCGAATATCTATATCCCGGTTTCAACTTGATTGTGGTGATCGTCGGCATCTTTGCGATTTCCCAAGCCTTGTTCTTGCTGACAGGCAAAGACTCTGATCCGCCCGAGGCGCGCCTGAAAGGGGGCCTGCTGCGCGGGTTTGGGGAGTTACGCAAGCATCCCGTCGTCGCGTTTATAAGCGCATGCTACGGCACAATCATGGGCATCATCCCGGGCGTGGGCGAGTTCGTGGCGCAGTTTTTCAGCTATTCAACGGCGCGTGCCATATCGAAAGAACCGGGCAAATTCGGGCGCGGCGCGCCAGACGGGTTGATCGCGTCAGAGGCGTCAAATAACGCGGTGCCTGCTGCGGCCATGGTGCCCTTGCTTGCACTTGGCGTCCCGGGCGAGGCGTTGACCGCGATGATGATGGTCGTGTTCTTTGATGCGGGCATCAAACCGGGGCCAGACATCTTTGACAACAACCCGGACTTCCTGTTTTCGCTGTTCATTGCGCTGCTGATCATCAACGTATTGGTGGTGATCACGCTGCTGATCTCAACCCGGCACATTGCGCGCATCATCTATATCCCGAACCGATTGCTAGGTGCCTTCATCCTGATCCTCGCCTTTGTTGGCGTGTTTTCGATCCGCAATTCCTTTACCGACTGCATGTTCGCCGCCGGGTTTGGCTTTCTTGGATTTATCCTACGCCGTCTGGACTGGCCTCTTGTGCCGATTGTGCTGGGGCTCGTTTTGGGCTCGATCATGATCGAAAAACTGACCGCCGGATCCGGGCAGATCAAAACCGTGATTGATTTGGTCAATCGGCCCGTGTCGGGTACGCTTTTTGTCGTCATCCTTGTCGTAATTGCATTCACGATTTTCACCAGCCTGCGCACCCGCAGGTTTGAACACTAACCAAAAAGCTAAAAAACTCAGGGAGAATATAAATGAAAAAGCTTTTGACCACGACCGCCTTCGCCTTGGCGGCACTCGCCACCCCCGCAATGGCGGAATACCCGACGGGGCCAGTGCAGTTTATCGTCCCGTGGCCTCCCGGCGATTTCGAGGACATTTTAACGCGTATGATTGCCGCCGATATGGCCGAAGCAACAGGTCAACCTGCATCCGTCGTGAACCGTCCTGGCGGCGGCGATGGCCCGTTTCCCGGCGCGTTGGAAGTGTTGAACGCTCCCAATGATGGCTCGGTTATTGGTTCGTTCGTGATTGGTGTGCCCGTTGTCGGCCCCAAGATCGACATTGGCATCGAAGAAGACAGCTTTGTCCCGGTCGGCATCTTTCTGACCTACCCGTTTGTGTTGGCCGCATCTGGTGACGCGCCCTATTCGAACATGGCAGAGCTGGCAGCTTATGCGCAGGATAACGATGTTGTGCTGGGCCACTTCGGCGCAGGCTTAACACCGACGGCTGTTTCGATGGCTGCGGCGGTCAAGATGGACTTTGAATTTGCCGATGATAGTGCGTTTGATCTGCTGGACTGCAACACGTTGTCTTCGGGCGATGCGGACGTGATCAACACCACACTGGCGCTGATCGAGCCCTGCCTTGATGACATCAATGTGTTGGGCAATATCGGTGCCGACCCGATTGCTAAACTTGACGGTGTTCAGACCATCGCCGCCCAATCCGGGGTTAATGATGTTGAGTTGTGGAACGGTCTTTTTGTAACCAAAGGCACGTCGCAAGAGGTGATCGACACTATTGCAGGGGTAGCCGCCGAAACCATGGCCTCGCCCGAAGCGCAGGCATTGATGGCTGAAACCGGGGCTGCTGTGTATTGGCAAGGTCAGGCCGAAGCACAGGCCCGCATCGAAGCTGATCGCGCTAAGTCGGCCGAGATCAACGCGATCTTGGGTCGCTAAAAGTCTGTGGGCGGCTTTCGGGTCGCCCATATTTTAAGGTCCATTTATGTCCCGATTAAAACTTGGCATTCTGCAGGTAAACCACGACCGCTCGGTCGAGGTGGGCGACGCGTTTCCCGACGATGCACATCGTTTTCGCGATTTGTTTGATGCACAGGACCAACGGTTCAACTACCGCGTTTACATGACAATCGGAGGCGAGGTACCCGTCGATGTAGACGAACAGGACGCCTATTTGATTACCGGGTCGCCGTTGAGCGTTTTGGATGACCTCGATTTTCTACCGGCGCTTTATGATTTCATTCGACGCTGCGATGCCGCGCGTAAACCTTTGCTGGGCGCATGTTTTGGCCATCAGGCGATTGCTGTTGCACTTGGTGGTCACGTCGCGCGGCAGGACTGGAATATTGGGATCGATCAGATCACTTTGACTGCTTTGCCATGGATGACGGAGGCGCCCAATAAAGCGAACCTCTACCAATTTCACCATGATGCGGTGACGACGTTGCCGAATGATTGCACGTCCTATGCGACGTCTGAAAATTGCGCCGTTGCGGGGTTTTCCAAAGGCCATCACATCTTTACGACCCAAGCTCATCCCGAATTTACCGACCCATTCATGCGCTGCGTTCTGGATGCAACAAAACCGATCCTTGATCCGGGTGCTGTGGCCGCAGCAGAAGCAACTTTGGATCGTCGCAATGACGGCCCTTTGTTCGCGGAATGGGTCACGCGGTTTTTCGGAGGCACGCCTTGAAGAACCTAGCTGATCACGACAGCTTTGTGGACGGTATCCCACACGACACGTTCGAGCAGATGCGGAATGATGCGCCTTTGCATTGGACACCGCCATTCGCGGGCAACAAGGGTTTTTGGTCGCTTACCCGGTACGCAGATATTATGGCCGCGCAAAAAGACACCAAGACTTTTTCGAGCGCCCAAGGGATCCGGATTGAGGATCAAAGCCGCGAAGAATACCTTGCGCGCCGTACGTTTCAGGAAACCGATCCGCCCGAACACTCTGCCGTGCGGCGTGTGGTCAATCCCGCTTTTGCCAAACCAGTTATGGCCGGGTTTGAACCTATGATCCGCGAATTGGCGCATGACATCATAAGCCAAGCGCTGGAACATAAAGAATTTGATGGCGTTGAATTGATCGCCAAGCGGTTACCGATGCTGATGCTCGGGCGCATTTTAGGCGTACCAGAGGCGGATCTGGATTGGTTGGTCGAACGCGGTGACGCGTTGATTGGAAACACTGACCCCGACTTTACCACAACGGTCATCGATAAAGTGGATACCGAAGCCTACCGCATGATGCCCTTCCGCTCGCCCGCTGGTGTAGAGCTTTATGACTACGCTGATCGGGTGCTGACAGGGGTCACAAAAATCGACGATGCCGGCATTTTGGCGCGTGTTCTTAAGGCTGAAAACGGGGCCATGCAGGGGCAAGATTTCAAGAACTTCTTTTGTCTGCTTATCGCTGCGGGCAATGACACGACGCGCTATTCCATTGCCATGGCGCTGTGGCTTGTAACGCAGCAAAAAGACCTTCTGGCGCAACTGCAATCTGGCGCTGTTTGGGACACCTGCGCGGATGAATTCATCCGTTTAGCCTCGCCCACATTGCACTTTCGTCGCACCGCAACAAAGGATGTTGGGATGCATGGTCAAACGATCCGTCAGGGCGACAAGGTATTGATGTGGTTCGCCTCAGGCAGTCGAGATGCGGAGGTGTTTGATGTCCCGCATCAGGCTCGACTGGACCGTAGCCCAAACCGCCACTTGGCCTTTGGCCAAGGTGGGCCGCACGTGTGTTTGGGCATGTGGCTTGCCAAGCTGGAATTGAAATGCGTGCTGCAGGAGTTGTCATCACGTATCACTGGTCTTGAGGCAGTTGATGCGCCCACATGGACACGATCCAATTTTATCTGCGGGGTCAAATCGCTGACGCTGCGCCCAACTTTGAAGGGAACTTCATGACCCAACGCACCCGAGCTCTGTTTTGTGATTTGTTGAACCTGCCACGTGGAAAATTTGTTCCCTCGGAAATGGCGGCAGGGGGAAAAGTTGGCTTTGCACGCGGGGTCTTTGGCACAACTTTTGATCGCGACTTGATCCCTGTGCCTGGTGCAGGGGTGTTTGATGGTATTCCTGACATGGAGCTCGTTTTGGAAGACACGCGCCATCCGGACTGGCAACAGGACACAGAGATTGCGCTGGGCACCTTGCATGTGGACGGAGCGCCCTTTGGCCTGTGCGCGCGCGGGCGGCTTCAGGCAACAGTTGCGGCATGGAAAGCGCGTGGCCTTTCGCCCAAGGTTGGGTTGGAAATGGAGGCCTATGTCTTTGAGCAGGATGATGACGGCGTTTGGTTGCCCTACAATACGCCCGGCGCCTTTGTTTACGGCACTGGGCCGCAGAACGATCCCGACGGTTTGATGAGCGCGCTTTGGGCCACCGCCGCCGACGCCGGCCTGCGGATCGAATCCATGAACGGTGAATATGACAACGGACAATTTGAACTCACCATGGCGTTTGACGATGCGTTGGCGGCTTGCGATGCAGCGTTTTTGTTTAAAACAATGGCGCGTGAAGTGGCCGCGGACATGGGTTTGCTTCTGACCTTCTTGCCCAAACCTATCCCGGACAGGGGAGGGTCTGGTCTGCATGTGAATTTCAGCTTCACGGATGAGAGTGGGGCAAATGTGATTGCACCGGACGGCGCGCTATCAGATGTAGCAAAGGGGTGTATGGCCGGGTTGATCCATCACCATGAAGGGTTGGCCGGGCTGCTGGCGATGACCGTGAACAGCTATGACAGGCTTGGGCCTGCATCGATGGCTGGGTATTGGGCGAACTGGGCAGAAGATCATCGATTGGTGACGACGCGATCTAGCGTGGCCTCGCCCAAGTCCGCGCGGCTTGAACACCGGATGGCCGACTGTGCCACCAATCCTTATCTGGCGGTGACGGCTGTTTTGCAGGCGGCCTTGTTGGGGGTTGAGAATGGCTATGAGCTACCTGCAGCCGAAGACCTTGATGGCTTGGAAAACACCCGCGCGACGCGGCATGCGCCATCTGCGCTGGATCGCGCGTTAGAGGCTCTCGATAAGGATAAGGCGTTGCGTATGGCTGTGGGGGAACAGATTTGCGACGCGATAATTTTTTTGAAACAGGACGAGTGGAAACGACTTAAAGACAAGTCGATGGACGAGGTGCGCGACTACTACTTGCCGTTTGTTTAAGGCGAAACGTCTGGGGTGTAAGGTGCATAACCCTATGCACCTTACCTGTTGGATCAGTCCAGTTCGTTGGCCCAAGGCGGATTGGCCCCAGCCCGTGATACCGTCACCGCAGCTGTGCGCGCTGCGAGCGCGAGCATATCATGCAGGGTCTCTTCGGGCAGCGTCGCAATCCCTTCAGGCTTCAACGCATCTGCCGCACGCAAGGCGGCCAAACATCCGGCATTGAACGTATCGCCTGCGCCGACGGTGTCGACGACTGTGGCTTTGACAGCTGGAACATGCAGGTGACGCCCCCCTTGCAGATAGGCCGTTGCACCTTCGCTACCCTCAGTCAGCAGGAACATTTTTGGACCCTTTGCGAGGATCGCTTGCGCTTTGTCTGCCAATGACGCGTCTCCTGGTTCGATCCAGTTCAGATCGTCGTCCGATAGCTTGATAATGTCTGCCCGCCCAATCAGCGCATTCAGCCGCGCGCGATAACCGTCATGATCAGAAACAAAGCTGGGTCGGATATTGGGATCAGCCATAACCAACCGCCGCTCGGGTTGAGCCAAAGCAAGTGTCAACAGACTGTCGGCCACAGGCGGGTTGCACAACGAAATTCCGCCAAAGAAGATCGCTTCGATGTCGGACGGGACGGGGTCAATGTCGTCTGGATTGATTTCGCGGGTGGCGGTGCCTTCGTCGTAAAAGGTGTAGGTCGCCTGCCCGTTGTCCAGATGCACAAAGGCCAGTGTGGTATTACGCGGGCTGCGCACCACATGGGCCGTCGAAACATTGCTGGACGTCATATGGGCAGCGATCATTGCACCAAACGGGTCAGCTGACAGGCCCGTCACCAGCCCCGTCGGCACGCCAAGCCGCCCGAGGGCAACAGCTGTGTTCAATACAGCTCCCCCGACATGGGGCACATAGGCCCCGTCCGCATTCGGGATCATGTCGATCAGCGCTTCTCCGCAACACAGGATCATATCGGTGTCTCCGTCCAGATGATGTCAGCCGGGGCCGACTTGGTTTGCACCGTGGTGATATTCGGTACGTCGTTGGTGTCAATCCATGCTTGCGCGTCTGGCTTGTCATGTTCGACCCAGCGCGCCTTAAGGCGCGCGATCAGTAGGTCTATCGGAGGGTTCAGCGCGATGGAGAACGTCCAAAGGTCGTGCAATTGGTTCCAAGGCGGTGTGCGCAACATAAGATAGTTGCCTTCAACCACGACAGTCCGACATTTCGCCGGAATACGGCCCGCACCGGCAATGGCGATTTCGCGGCTGCGATCGAAGATGGGGTAGACAACCGGGTCAGGGGATTGCAGCGCTTTGATCAGGCGTACAAAGCCGTGGGCATCGAACGTGTTGGGCGCGCCTTTGCGGTTCTTGGTGCCATCCAGTTGCAGCAAGCGGTCGTCAAGATGAAAGCCGTCCATGGGCACGACAGCGGTTTCTTCTCCCTGCGCAGTCAACCGTTTGGCCAGTGCCTCTGCCATTGTGCTTTTGCCGCTCGCGGGCGGACCAGCCATAGCCACAAGGCGGCGATGAGGGGCTGGGGGCAGGGCAAGAATTTGTGCGCAGATTTGATCCAGCGTCATGACAATCATTTCATTTCCGAGCGGCTGCGACGGTCAAATGGGCGTCGACGCCGGACGAGAGATGTTCCTTTGGGTTGACCACGCACAAGGGGGTGACCCAATCCGTGTACAAGGATTCGATTCAAAGATTCAAACCCATCCGCGGTGTCGCGATGGTTTGAGGGCAATCAGGATGTCGTTGACGCAGATAAATCCGTTTTTCAGCGGTACAGGAGCGACTGCCCATTGGCAAACAGCTGCACTTTGGTCGGAACAGCGGTGACTTTGACCGTGGTTCCGCGCAGGTCTTGACGGATGCCGGGTAATTTGGCCAAGACCGCTTCCGCACCATTGTCGGATTCGAAGTACAGAATGGTCACCTCGCCCAGTGCTTCTGTAAAATCGACAACACCTTCATAGACAGCGTCATTACCTGTGGTGACGGTCATATCCTCGGGGCGAACGCCGACGTTGACTTGCAATCCCATGTCGCTGTCTGCTGTCGGCACATTTGAGGAAATGACATAACCACTGGCCATCTTGATCTTTGTTAGCTTGCCGGTTTCAACCACCTCACCCGGTAGCAGGTTCATGGCTGGCGAGCCGATGAACTGCGCGACAAATTCGTTCTCGGGGCGTTCATAGAGTTCCAGCGGCGTACCCACTTGGGCGATGCCTTTGTTTGCAAGTACGACGATACGGGTGGCCAGCGTCATCGCCTCGACTTGATCGTGGGTGACATAGATCATGGTGCTGTCGGGCATAGATTCCTTAAGCTGCGCGATTTCGATGCGTGTGGCGACACGCAAGGCGGCATCAAGGTTTGAGAGCGGTTCGTCAAACAGGTAAACTTTGGGGTCGCGGACGATAGATCGCCCAATGGCGACACGTTGGCGTTGCCCGCCGGACAGCGCTTTGGGTAGTCGATCGAGATAGGGTTCAAGTTGTAAAATACCGGCAGCTTTGGCGACGGCTGCGTCGATCTCCGAGTTCGACTTCTTGGCCAGTTTTAAGGCGAACGTCATATTGTCGCGCACAGTCATG
>CAZJAW010000046.1:0-10308 GCA_964544035.1 uncultured Rhodobacterales bacterium | reverse complement strand
CCCTGTGGCTGCACCCACAGCGCCTCAAGTCGCGACAGCAACCAGACCCGCGCCCGCTGCACCCGCACCGACGCGAACACAAGTTGTCCGCCGCCCTGCACCCGCAACTGCGCCCGCACGTCCGGCCGCTGCACCACCACGCCCGATGGTCACACGAGTCGCCGACGTGGATTCGCCAGCCATCGGCCTCGGAACCCGCGTTATCCCACGCCACGTCTATGAGTCACGCAAAGAAGACGGCGCATTCCCAATACCCAACGGCTATCGCACAGTGTGGACAGATGACCGTCTGAATGCGCGCCGTGCCGAACAGACCTTGGAAGGTATTGCGCGCACGCGACTGATCTGGACCCAAACGGTGCCACGGCGTTTGATCGAACGCGAAACGGGACGCGATGTGACGACAACTGTGCCGTTGGTTTATCCTTTCACTGACACTGCCACCCAGACGCGCGAACTGGGTACAGTGACGCTGGTGCATCGCAATGGTCAGTTGCAAAAGCGTATCGTGCGCAACAAAGCTAAAGCGCGCGTTCCAACTGCATCACCAAAAAAGGCGACACAATCCGCGGTGAAAAGAGCAGCGCCGCGTGCAGCACCTAAGGCAACAGGCCCGGGACGGTATGTCCAAGTTGGCGCTTATGGGCAGCCAGCAAATGCGCAGGCTGCTGTCCAACGCATCATCAATGCCGGACTGCCCGCACGTACGAACAAGATAACACGTGCTGGCAAAACCATTCAGGTGGTGTTGGCCGGGCCCTTCACGTCTTCTGCGGCGCTGAACAGTGGCTTGCAGACCAGCCGCTCTGTCGGATTCAGCGACGCTTTCGTGCGGTAAAAACCTATAAGGCGGGTCACGACCCGCCTTATAGTCAGCCCTCGCAGATCGCCTGCAATTGCAGCCAGTCTCGGTCCGGCATGATCGGTGCGGGGTCGCGCCCCGCCATCGGATCAGCCTCAATCAACTCCAGCGTTTGTTCTCCGGAAATGTCGCGTGCGCGGGCATATGGTGTGCTGCGCAAGGCCGCCTCATCAAAGGCAGGCAGTACCAATTGGGCCGACAAAACCGGGGCAAACCGCGACAACTGCGCCTCGGTAAAATCATCAAGCGCCCAAGCAGGGACTGCACCTGTGGTCAATAAAGTGGCCGAAGCGCGCGGGCCCGCATGTTCCAACAATGCGCGTAAAGGCGGGCGGGCAGTGCTGCGCACTTGTTCCACCAACGCATATCCTGCCGCCACATCTGGCGATTCGAAATCCTCTACCAGTGCGCGGTTCAACAACACTGTCCCACCGGGCAACGCCAAAGCCTCGCGTACACCTCCCGGCACAATAACAATGCGCGTTGCCCCCGCCCGATGAGCAAGCGCCGCCAGCGCTGCGCGGGCTTCACTGCTGCGGCAACGCTGACCAGAAACACGCTCAATGCGCGACAACAAAGCCGCGCCAATCTCTGCCTCTTTTACGGGCGGCACAACGCGCATGGCATGATCTACCAAAGCACCCGGCAACCAGAACACAACCAGCGCCACCACAGCGCTGAACGATACTGCCGCGCCCAACCAACGAAGACGGCCCGGACGCGGACGCGCCCGCGCTACCGCCTGGCGCAATGTGTCGATAGCATCGATCATCTCGGCTTCGTCCGGGGCAAGTTCCAACGTCTCATCCGGATCACCATCAGGATAAAACACTGCCCGCCCCGCAACGTCTTCGTCGCGCTCAACAGCTGCAATCGACCAATGCGCCACGGCACGATCGGTCAAATCGGAAATCACTAAAGTTGCATCGCCGATCGACACAAACACCTCGCGCCGTTGCGTATCACGCGTCGCGCGCCACAAACCGGTTGCTTCAAGCCGGTCATATTTACTGAGTGCCGTCATACCTGTCTGTCGGGCCCATTCTGTGCCTCTGATTAATTGCGCCTATGCTAACACGCCGCGCACGGGCCGCCAAGCGATCACAAAACCGCAAGCGGTCAAAGCGTGAATTGACGGAAATCGGTATCCCGTTACACTTCAAGTCATCCCGCCCTTAAAAAAAGGCAAAGCCAATGAGATCACGCATATTATCCACCGCAAGTGCCGCGCTCGCGCTGCTGTGCGCCCCCCTTTCTGCACAAGCCGCTGAAGGAACGCGCGTTCAAGTGTCTGGCGAAATCATCGACACATGGTGCTATTATTCGGGCGTCATGGGCAGCCCTGACGCCGTTGTCGGCTCCGCGCATCACACGTGCGCTCTGTGGTGCAGCGCTGGCGGCATTCCTGTTGGCCTGCTGGCCGAAGACGGGACTGTCTATATGGTGCTGAAAGTCGATCAGGACGCAGAGTCCGCAGGCGGTGACACGATGCTCAACCTTGCTGCGCACACAGTCCAAGCTGATGGCATGCTCTATCAGCGCGACGGCCTGAATTATCTTGTTGTTGCCAATGTGGAATCCGATCTTGGGATCACCAATCAGACCCACAATGACTATGGCACTGTCCCTTCATTCTCAATTCCGAAGCCTAAAAAATGAAACATTTAATCGCATCTCTGGCGTTGATCGCCAGCCCGCTCGCCGCGCAGGATTTCTCCGAAGGCTCAAACGCCAAAAGCTGGAACCTCTACGCTGAAGTCCCAGCAAAATTCGATGCCAAAGTGGTGGACATCCTTTGCAGCCTCACAGGCGATTGCCCTGACGATTGTGGTGCAGGCAAACGCCAATTGGGCCTTGAACGTACCACCGATGGCGTATTGGTGTTGGCAATGAAAAACAGCCAAGCCGCCTTTACGGGTGCCGCTGTTGAGCTTGCGCCGTTCTGCGGCCAAACTGTAACTGTTGATGGGCTGTTGCTGGATGATCCGGAATTGGGCGCAAACAACGTCTATTTGCTGCAAACCATTCAGGCCGCAGGGTCTGACCCCATCAAAGCCAACAAATGGACCAAAAACTGGGCGGCAGAACACCCAGATGCTAAAGGCAAAGGCCCATGGTTTCGCCGTGATCCCCGTGTCAACGAGATCATCGCACAAGACGGCTATCTGGGCTTAGGCCTCGACGTCGACAAAACCTATATCGAAGAGAACTTTTGAACCATGCGTGCTCTGTTCACTGCCCTTATGTGCGCCGCAGCACTACCTGCAACGGCGCAAAGCCCGTTTCCGGTCAACATCGGCGGCGCCTACGAATTGATCAACCAATACGGCGAAACAAGGACACATGCTGACCCATCAGGCCATGCGCAATTGGTGTTCTTTGGCTATGCCAATTGCCTCAACATCTGCTCGGCTGCCTTGCCATTAATGGCCGAAGTGGTGGACGTATTGGCGGCCGAAGGCATCACTGTCACGCCAGTTATGATCACGGTCGCCCCAGATCAGGATCAGGTCGACACGATGGGCGCGCCTTTGGCTGAAATCCATGCCGATTTTATTGGCCTGACAGGCGACGCGGACGCTTTGCAGGTGGCTTATGACGCGTTCTCTGTCGAGGTTGAACCGCTCTTCCAAGACCCGGAATACGGGTGGATCTATTCCCATGGCAGCTTTGTGCATCTTTTGGACGGAGATGGGGAAACACTGACACTTCTGCCGCCCATTCTGAACGTGGAACAGGCTGCAAAGATTGCGCGCACCTATGTGTCCGCAGAAGGGTAAGCCTAACAAGATATGCCTTGAGTAAGGCGGAGGAGCCCTCCGCCTTTTTTGTCAGGTCAATTGAACTGCTCTGAAATCAAACGCTCTTCCAACCCGTGACCGGGGTCAAACATGATGCGGTGCACAACCGATGGGTCGGACTGGATTTCCACACTGACTACATCACGGATGGATCGCGAATCCGCTTCGGCCATGACGGGGCGCTTTTCGACCTCTAGGACATCAAAACGCACATGCGCGATCTTGGGTAAAAGCGCGCCGCGCCAGCGCCTTGGGCGAAACGCTGCGACAGCCGTCAGCGCCAAAACATCCGACCCAATTGGCAATACAGGACCATGCGCAGAATAGTTATAGGCGGTTGAACCCGCAGGCGTAGACACAAGCGCACCGTCACACACCAATTCTTCCATACGCAAGCGTCCGTCGATTGTAATACGCAGCTTGGCCGCCTGAGGTCCCGCGCGCAGCAACGACACTTCGTTGATCGCCAGCCCTTTGTGTGTGCGCCCCTCTGTATCCAATACCGTCATGCTTAAAGGGTTCAGCAACGCCTCTTCGGCGGCCTCAAGACGCGCCTCAAGATCACTTTCCGAATATTCATTCATCAAAAAGCCGATTGTGCCCCGGTTCATTCCATAGACTGGCGCCGATATGTGTTGCGATCCATGTAGGGTCTGCAACATGAATCCGTCACCACCCAGTGCAACAATCACATCAGCCTTATCAAACGGTACATCCCCGTAACGCGTCACCAACGCACCTCGCGCCGTCTGCGCCAAAGGCGCACGACTGGCAGCAAAAGCAATTTTTAGCGACATATGAAGTTTCCTATGGTGGCGGCCGTGTGCCGAAAGAACCATATATTTTCGCCCCTTACCAGCATTGCCGCCGCTTCACGAAGATATATCGCTTTACAACCTTTGCGCCCGGCATCGTTTCCGATAGGAAACGACCCAAATTGACCCCGACTCGATCTCAGGAGAGTATCAAATGAACGCGCCTCACCGCACTGACGGCTTCTTCACTCAATCCCTCGCAGACCGCGATCCAGAGCTGTTCGGCTCCATTCGCGACGAACTTGGCCGCCAGCGGGACGAGATCGAATTGATCGCCTCGGAAAACATTGTGTCCGCCGCTGTGCTCGAAGCCCAAGGCTCAGTGATGACCAACAAGTATGCCGAAGGTTATCCGGGCCGTCGTTATTATGGCGGCTGCCAATACGTCGACGTTGCCGAAAACCTTGCCATTGATCGCGCCAAGCAATTGTTTGGCTGCGAATTTGCGAACGTTCAGCCCAACTCAGGCTCGCAAGCCAACCAAGGCGTGTTCCAAGCCCTGCTGAAACCCGGCGATACCATCCTTGGCATGTCGCTCGACGCGGGCGGGCACTTGACCCACGGGGCCAAACCCAACCAGTCAGGCAAATGGTTCAACGCTGTGCAATATGGTGTGCGCCGCGACACGCTCGACATCGATTATGACCAGATCGAAACGCTCGCACTGGAACATAAACCAGCCATGATCATCGCGGGTGGCTCAGCCATTCCACGCGTGATCGACTTTGCCCGCATCCGTGAAATCGCGGATAAAGTTGGCGCTTTTGTGCTGGCCGATGTGGCGCACTTTGCTGGGCTGATCGCAGCTGGCGTCTATCCCAACCCGTTTCCGCATGTGCACGTGGCCACAACCACGACGCACAAAACACTGCGCGGACCACGTGGCGGCATGATCCTTACCAATGACGAGGCGTTGGCGAAAAAGTTCAACTCGGCCATCTTCCCCGGCATCCAAGGCGGCCCGCTGATGCACGTGATCGCAGCCAAGGCCGTGGCCTTTGGTGAAGCGCTGGAGCCATCCTTCAAAACCTACCAACAACAGGTGATCAAAAACGCCCAAGCGCTGGCCGATCAGTTGCACCAAGGTGGTCTTGATACTGTCACCCATGGCACCGACACCCATGTGATGCTGGTCGACCTGCGCCCCAAAGGGGTCAAAGGCAACGCCACGGAAAAGGCACTGGGCCGTGCGCACATCACTTGCAACAAAAACGGTGTGCCCTTTGACGACGAAAAACCGACCATCACGTCCGGCATCCGCTTGGGATCCCCCGCAGGTACGCGTGGATTCGGCGAGGCCGAGTTCCGCCAGATCGGCACGTGGATCAACCAAGTGGTGGATGGTCTCGCCGCCAATGGCGAGGACGGCAATGATGCCGTCGAAGCACAGGTCAAAGCCGAAGTGGCCGAACTTTGCGCCCGCTTCCCGCTGTATCCGGCGCTGTAAACAATCCAAACGCCCAAAGAAACAGCCCGTCGGTTTCATCCGGCGGGCTTTTCATTTTTGGACGGCTGCGGTGCTCGTTTTGTGCGCTTGCCGTTCGAACATCCGTCCCCGCGCCACACCGTTAACGGTTGCAGGCTTGCCGCTTAAACGCGGCCCGTCCACCACATCCAGAACACAATAACCGCGACACCAAGCAAAATGTTGAACCCGATCATCGCCCCGATCCCGATCCAATAGCCGCGCCGTGCATCTGCACGGTCCACTGAAGCAAGCCAATCCACCAAACGGCCCTCGGCTGCGGCGAGGCTCGCACCATCCACAGCGCGCAACAGCTTTGGATTGCCGCCATAGCCCTCGGCCAACACTATCTGCGCCGCATCCCCGCGCAATCGGCGCGGCAAGCGACGACCCGTCTTGCGCACCGCACGCGCCAACGTCTTGGAGCGCACCCCAAAGGCGTCCTCAAGCGCGTTTCTCACCCGTTCGCTGCGTTTTGCTATGCTGTCCTCAGTCTCCATGACCCCCGCTTTACTCTGTGTGGTGCGCGCAGTTCAATCCCTCTGGCTCCGCCTCGCGTTCCGGGCTAGGACATGGGCATGTTAGAACATACTATTTTCGGCGACGCGCCTGGCACACCGGTCCTGATCGCACACGGACTTTATGGTTCGGGACGCAATTGGGGTGTAATCGCCAAACGCCTGTCAGAACACCGCCGCGTGATTACAGTCGACATGCGCAATCATGGCCACAGCCACTGGTCAAATGATCATACCTACCCAGCTATGGCCGACGATCTGGCGCAGGTGATCGACCATATCGGCACGCCCATGGACGTTGTGGGGCATTCGATGGGCGGCAAAGCAGCGATGATGCTGGCGCTTTCGCGACCTGACGCGCTGCGTAGTCTCATTGTGGCGGACATAGCCCCAGTAGGTTACAGCCACAGTCAGATGCAGTTTATTGACGCAATGCGCGCCGTGGACCTGACCCACGTGACCCGCCGTTCCCAAGCCAACGATCAACTTACCGCCCTTGGGGTCGAAGCCACCCTATGTAGTTTTCTGACACAATCATTGGACGTCGCGGAAAAACGATGGCGGCTGAACCTTGATGCGTTGGCGCGAAACATGCCTGCGATCCTTGATTTTCCTGAGGTGACGGGCACGTTTAACGGGCCAACTCTGTTCCTGTCCGGGGCCACATCAGACTACGTAGACCGCGCCTACCGGCCCAAGATTCTAAGCCTTTTCCCCAAAGCAAAGTTTGCCAAAATTCCAGGTGCCGGTCACTGGCTGCACGCTGAAAAGCCACGCGAATTCGAACAGAATGTGTCCTCCTATTTAAACACGTTTTCAGGGCAAGACTTGACGTAAGCCTCTTTATCCTCGCAACTTTAGCCCAAAGATCAGCAACCAAGGGGGCGATGATGTGGGCCAAACTACTTGACCGATTCTTAAGTGGCATGATGGTCGAGGACCGTCTGACAGTCACCTATCCCGACGGCACTGTGCGCGACTATGGCCCCGAAACAGGCGCGCACGTCCATTTGGCCATTGCGGACGAAGAAATTCTGCGCGCCCTGATCGTCAATCCCGACTTGGGTTTGGGCGAAGGCTACATGGATGAGCGCATCACGCCACGCAATTGCACCCTCGATGACGCCCTGACGGTCATTATTCGAAACCGTTTCAAAGGCTCTCTGCCACCTTGGTTGTTAATGGCCAACCGCGCCCGCTTTCATATGCGTCGCTTCATTCAAGCCAATGCGCCAAAGGCCTCGCGCCAAAACGTGGCGCATCACTATGACATTTCTGACGACCTCTACCGCCTGTTTTTAGACGAAGACATGCAGTATTCATGCGCCTATTTCACAGATGACGAGATGACGCTGGAACAGGCGCAAGTCGCCAAGAAAGCCCATATTGCAAACAAACTGCGGCTTGAGCCCGGAATGCGGGTTTTAGACATCGGCTGTGGCTGGGGCGGCATGGCGTTGACGTTGGCACGTGATTATGGCTGTAACGTCACGGGCATCACGCTTAGCGAAAACCAACTGGCCACAGCGCAAAAGCGCGCTGACGCCGCCGGGCTGTCCGACCGCATTCAATTTAATTTACAGGATTATCGCCACACCAGCGGCACCTTTGATCGAATCGTATCCGTGGGGATGCTGGAACATGTTGGCGTACCCAACTTTGACACCTATTTTGGCCGCGTCGCAGAATTGTTGGACCCGGATGGTATCGCATTGATTCATACCATTGGGCGTTCTGCTCCGCCGATGGCGCATTCTAGCTGGATCAACAAATACATCTTCCCGGGCGGCTATGTGCCCTCTTTGTCAGAACTTGCGCCTGCGATGGAACGGTCCGGGCTATGGCAATCCGACATTGAAATCTGGCGCTTGCACTATGCAAAGACAATTCGCCATTGGCGCAACCGCTTTGATGCGAAGGTGGCCGAGGTAGAGGCCATGCATGACGCTCGTTTTGTGCGCATGTTCCGCTATTATCTGACTGTTTGCATTCTGGCGTTTGAGCATCAGATGCAGGCTGTGTACCACTTTCAACTGGCGCATCGGCGTGATGCGGTGCCGCTGACGCGTGACTACCTGCACGCCAATGACGCACCCCAAAAATCGGTCCCGAACAAACCGGTTCGCGTGAAAGAGCATTCATTGATGTAAATCTGGCCACAATGGCCCAGATCAAACCATATTTCCGCCATTTTCCTTTGCCACCTTCTGAATCGAGGAGGACTCCCCCTCCTGTAGCCATTTCAGATGGAGCATTAGACAAATGGAATATGGGCAGCGCGACGAACTAAAGAGCGAACCAAAAGGCGAACGCACCACGATGATGATGCGGTCTGTCCGCGAAATTCTGAAATCGCAGGGTCAGGAACATCTGCTAGACGCCGAAAATTTTGAGGCTTCAAGCGAAGCTGTAACAATGCCGCCTCGTTCCATGCCCCGCCCCGCTGCCACATCCAGCAATCATGGTGTGCAGAGACCACCACACATGCAAGCAGAGCTAAGCCCTGCATTGGGCGGTACTGCTCCAGCACCCGCACCGGAGGCCGAGGCGACACCTGAAACCGCGCCTGCGGCCAAATCGCGTTCACTGCTGTCTCGTCTCGTCGGGCGCTAAAACCAAAAAGCCGGAGCGTGCCAACAACCGGGGGCCATTTCGGCCCCCTTTTGCGTTATTCACAACCCATTTTCTATCCCACGCACTATAAAGCATGCCCCCCCTTGCACCTTTTCGCGCCATCCCTATAAGGCGGATAATTTGCACAAACCGGGGGGCCAGCGATGCCAAAGCGTACCGACATAAAGTCGATCATGATCATCGGCGCGGGCCCCATTGTCATCGGCCAAGCCTGCGAATTCGACTATTCAGGCGCACAAGCCTGTAAAGCACTGCGCGAAGAAGGCTACCGCGTCATCCTTGTCAATTCGAACCCTGCGACGATCATGACTGATCCAAACATGGCCGACGCGACATACATCGAACCCATCACCCCCGAAATCGTCGCCAAAATAATCGAAAAAGAGCGCCCCGACGCGCTTTTGCCGACGATGGGCGGTCAGACGGGTCTAAATACCTCGCTTGCCCTCGAAGAGATGGGCGTGCTGGAAAAATACAACGTCGAGATGATTGGCGCCAAGCGCGAAGCCATCGAAATGGCCGAAGATCGCAAGTTGTTCCGCGAAGCCATGGACCGTTTGGGCATTGAAAACCCGCGCGCCACCATTGTGACTGCCCCCAAGGACGAAAATGGCGGCAAAGATCTTGCCGCAGGTGTGGCCATCGCGCTGGAAACACTCGAAGAGATTGGCCTGCCCGCCATCATCCGCCCTGCCTTTACACTTGGCGGCACAGGCGGCGGTGTGGCTTACAACCGCGACGATTACATGGCGATCTGCCGCTCTGGCATGGACGCATCGCCTGTGGGGCAGATTCTGGTCGATGAATCGCTTTTGGGTTGGAAAGAATACGAAATGGAGGTGGTGCGCGACACCGCCGACAACGCCATCATCGTCTGCGCCATTGAAAACGTGGACCCGATGGGTGTGCACACAGGCGATTCTATCACCGTGGCCCCTGCGCTGACGTTGACGGACAAAGAATATCAGATCATGCGCAACCACTCGATCGCCGTACTGCGTGAAATCGGCGTGGAAACGGGCGGCTCGAACGTGCAATGGGCTATCAACCCCGAAGATGGGCGCATGGTGGTTATCGAAATGAACCCGCGCGTGTCCCGCTCCTCTGCGCTTGCCTCCAAAGCGACAGGTTTTCCAATCGCCAAGATCGCAGCGAAGCTGGCCGTAGGTTATACGCTTGATGAACTCGACAACGACATCACCAAGGTAACGCC
>CAZJAW010000045.1:0-10345 GCA_964544035.1 uncultured Rhodobacterales bacterium | reverse complement strand
ATCCATTCCATCGCCGCCCGTACCGCTCTGCCCTTCGATCACTTCGATCAATCGACTTTGTGTTTCGGCATTGAGATGCTGCCCCTCAACCATCGAGATAACACCATCAGCCAGACGTTCCAGCACGGCTGTGCTATCACCCTGATCCGGCATGCGCGCTGTCATTCTTTCGACAACATCGGCCAGGTTGCTTAGTTTTTCATCCAACATAGAGCGGCTGATGTCGGACTGCGTGAACATGGTTTGCAGGCTTTCCATCTGCTCTGCCAGATGATCGATGACACCTGCCATCACTGGATTCTCTCCACCGCCTTCGCTTTCGGATGCAAAGCTGACGCGGGTGATCGAACTCAGCCATTCCTCAAGCTCGCGGTAAAACCTGTTCTGCCCATGCCCCGCAAACAGTTCAAGCAAACCCACGATCAACGACCCGGCAAGCCCCAAGAGAGAAGAGGCAAAGGCGACGCCCATCCCGCCAAGTTGATCTTCAAGCCCGCTCATCAGGCGCGCAAAGACTTCGAACCCGGCTTCTCCGTCCTGCGGTGCAAGACCGCGGATTGTGTCCACAAGCGCCGGCACAGTTGTGGCCAACCCGTAGAAAGTTCCCAATAATCCAAGAAAAATCAGAAGGTTAACGATGTAGCGCGTGATCTCTCGCATTTCATCAATGCGAGTGGCCACCGAATCAAGGATCGACCGCGTCGAGGTCGCGTTCAGTTGCATCCGCGAACCACGCGCACGCAGCAAGGATGCAAGCGAAGCCAACAGTTGCGGCGCCCGCCCGTCTGTCTTGGGGCCTTCCCCGGCGAAGCCTTCGATCCATCGTACGGATTGGACCAGCTGATACACCATGTAAAAACAGGAGATGACACCAATCAAGAAAACAAAGACGATAAATCCATTGAGGTAAGGGTTCGCTTCGAACACAGGCAAAACGCGCGGCAACGCCAACACGATGCCAAAGCCCGACAAGCCGAGGACAATCAGCATTAGTGCAATTTGCCGCACAGGCTGAGAAAAGTGCGAATGTGCCTCGGGTGTGGTCTGTGCCATCGGCTGGCTCCTGACCCCTTATTTGCTCTGCTCTATTGGTAATCTATCGGCTTTTTTGTCAAAGTGCCAAGGATTTATACCACAATCGCTGCAATGCGGCGCGACAGCCATTCTAGGTCCGGATCAGCCACGCCCAGCTTCTTCAAATGCGCGGCAGTATTAAACAGATATTCGCTGTTTGGTCCCCGCCCCCCAACGGCCCGCGCGATGATCTGCGCTTGCTCTTCCAAGGGCAGTCCGCCGCAATATTGCACGTGATCCGCATCGATCACATAGGTGACCGCCTGCACTCTTTCTCCACCTTCCAATGCAATCTCTAGCATCCGCTCGACATAGGCAGATGAAATCAACTCGCGCTCACGAAGGTAGTCCAGCGTCGCCGCTTCGGTCCCAGCAGCAGCGCGCAAGGCAACCCCGTTGCACACTGCCCCCTCAGATTCATCCAGTGCCAGGACCAATCCGGGTTCAGCATCTGTGCCGCGATGATGGATCGAACGCATACAAAAGGATCGCGCATAACCGGAAAGCGTCGCGGGGACCTCTTCAGCAACATCAAAGCCGGGGTGCCACAACAAGCTGCCATATCCGAACACCCATAGGGTCATTTCACTGGTCCTTTCTTGCTTGCATGGGATAGACCCGATTTCGGATCAGAGGGAAAGGCCCGCCATGCGCAAAGTGATATGGATTTTTGTCCTCGCCGCAATCTTGTGGAGCGGTTGGTGGCTTGTTGCCTCTATTTCGATACGCACCGGAATCGCATCTTGGTTCGAAGCGCGCGAAGCAGAGGGTTGGCAAGCCGAACTCGGCGAACTTGCAGGCGGCGGCTTTCCGTTATCTTTGCAAACCAGCCTGAGGGATGTCGCCTTGGCCGATCCCGATGCTGGACTTGCGTTGCAAACCTCCCGCCTTGATATATCCGCCCCTGCATGGTGGCCCGGCGACGTCACCGTGTCACTGGATGATACGCCTATTCTCATGGCCTCGCCTTTGGGGCGTTCCACGCTCGTCATGGAAAGCGGAGTGATGGCGCTTCAGCTGCGCCCAAGCTCGGCGTTGGAACTCGAAACGCTTGGGTGGACCTCAGACGCGTGGCAACTGAACGACGCGGCGGGCACGCAAGTGGAGGCTGAAAGCCTGACCCTCACCATGGCCCAGACGACTGGGCCCACCTATGATTTGAAGGCGCAGGCCAATCAGTTTGCACCGGGTGACGCGACGCGCGCGCGCTTGCGCTTGCCAGACAACTTTCCGCGCGCCTTTGACAGCCTGACTTTGCAAGCCACCGTGACTTTCGACACCGAATGGGATCGCCGCGCGCTGGATACGGCGCGCCCGCAGCCGCGCCGCATTGATTTACATCTGGCCGAGGCCCGTTGGGGCGATCTGCGCCTGAATTTTGCGGCTGCTCTGGATGTCGACAGCGCGGGCGTGCCGACTGGGGATGTGTCGTTGCAGGCAGAAAACTGGAACACGATGCTCGATCTGGCAGAAGCCAGTGGCATTTTACCCAATTCTCTGCGCGGTCAAGCCGAAGGGATCTTGCGCATGCTGGCTGGCGCGTCAGGCAACCCCGACAATCTAGACGTCGACCTTACATTACGAGACGGCGCCATCTATTTGGCGTTCTTTCCCATCGCGCCTGCGCCGCGGCTTATCATCAGATAAACTGCCTATCTTTCTGTGTTCGCAGGTTTAAAGCCAAGCCGATTACCAAATTCACCGACAAAACGCGCCGCCGCGATGGCGTGCTGTATCAAAGTGAAAATGGTCCTGATGGAACCGATCCGAATTTGGCCCCAGCACAGTGCCAAAAGTGCCGCATGCATCTTTGTGCATACGTTTCAGCGCCCTGTTGCGAGAATTCCAATCTTTGAGCACTGTCAAAGTCGATCCATCACGCAACGTAAACCCCGAGATATCGATCGCTTTGCCGCGTCCATGTTCGGAAATGCGCGCACCGGGCTGATTGTTGCGGGTGCGGCATGCATAATGGGCCGCAACCCGGTAGCTTGCCAAGCCGCCGCCGATGTTGCTCAGGTTCTTTTTTGCACTCTTGTTGGTCCATGTTTTCAACGCCCTTGCGGCAGAACAATCCAGCGTCGCAGGTTGGCTTAGTGTTACGCCAGAAACTGATTTGACCCGCACAGCTTCTGCAATCCCGCACCCTTTGATTCGACCCGGCACAAAGCCGACCACATCGCCTTGAATGTCTGGATCACCGCAAACTTGTCCTTTGCGCCGCTCGGCCCGACGGGCTGCTGCCCGCTGCTCAATAGCGCGCGGGCGCAGTGAGGGGCGCAAAGAAACCACACCCGGCGAAAGCGCCGCAACCTCGACAGGGTTAGCCGCGATAGGAATAGCTGCCACTTCGCTTACCGAGCGCGCGACGGGCCTTTCAGACACATCCGGTCCGGCACCAGCGGCACTCGCCACAAAAGCCAAGATTATTCCAAGCCGTATCATCTCTTTGCCCCCCGACCAAAGTCAGGTGCATCTGTATCCTGCCCCGCATCAATGATGCCACGGCGAATGGCTCGCGTGCGGGTGAAATAGTCGTGAAGATGATCGCCGTCACCTTGGCGGATAGCGCGTTGCAGCGCAAAAAGTTCTTCGGTGAAGCGGCCCAAAATCTCTAGCGTTGCGTCCTTGTTGTTCAGGAATACATCACGCCACATTGTCGGATCACTGGCCGCAATCCGGGTAAAGTCGCGAAAGCCAGCCGCCGAATATTGGATGACCTCGCTGTCCGTCACGCGGCGCAAATCATCCGCGACCCCAACCATCGTGTAAGCAATCAAGTGTGGCGCGTGGCTGGTCACAGCCAGCACCAGATCGTGGTGGTCCGGGTCCATTTCCTCGACGTTGGCGCCAAGTCCTTCCCAATACGCGCGCAATTTTGCGACAGCATCCACATCACTGCCCTCAACCGGAACCAGCAAGCACCAACGGTTGTCGAAAAGCTCGGCAAAGCCACTCTCCGGGCCGGAATGTTCAGTGCCCGCAAGCGGGTGACCGGGCACAAAGTGCACACCTTTGGGCAGGTGTGGACCCACGGCGTCGATCACCGCACGTTTGACTGATCCCACATCACTTATCGTGACACCGGGCGAAAGATGCGGCGCCATTTCGGCAGCGACAGCGCCCATCGCGCCCACGGGCACACACAAAACGACAAGGTCAGCACCCGCCACAGCCTCGGCAATGCTGTCGCACACCCGATCACACAACCCAATGCGACGCGCCGTATCGCGGGTTGTTTGCGAACGCGCATACCCCGTCACTTCACCAGCAAGATTACCCCGTTTCATCGCCCAAAACATGGACGATGCAATAAGCCCTAACCCAATCAATGCCACGCGTTTATAGGTCATGTTGTTGTCCCTTCGCGCCACCGGGTCAGCGCCGCAATCACGCGCCCTGTTTGCTCTGCGTTGCCTACGGTGATGCGCAAACCCGTAGGAAAGCCATAGCCTGCCACCCTGCGGATCAATATTCCATCAGCGTTCAAGGCAGCTTCTGCCGCGTCCGCCTCGGCGACATCGTCTGCGCGGGCCAGCACAAAATTGGCGTGACTGTCATCACACGCCAGCCCCAATTGCCGCAAAGCGCCCGTCAGCCGCGCACGTTGCTCGATGTTCAATTCAGCGCAGTCTTTGACCCAAGCGGTATCTCGCACAGCCGCTTCCGCAGCGGCCAATTGCACCACTGACAAATTGAAAGGCTGGCGAATACGGGTCATGACATCAATCAGCGCAGGCGCGCCGTACCCCCAACCAACACGTAAGCCACCAAGCCCATAAATCTTGGAAAAAGTGCGCGTCACCAATACGTTGGACCGCGCGCGTGCCAGTGAAATACCACCATCATAGCCCGCAACAAATTCTGCGTAAGCCCCGTCGATTACAAGGATCACATGATCCGGCAAGGCATCTGCCAGCCGCTCCAACTCGCCATCGGCCAACATCGTCCCGGTGGGATTTGCCGGATTGGCAAGAAATACAATACGGGTGCGTTCGGTGACAGCATTCAAAATCACATCCACATTGACCACGCGTTCGGTCTCGGGCACGCAAATTGGCGTGGCTCCGGCCATGTTGGCCAAAATCGGATACATGGAAAACCCATGCTCGGTATAGATGATCTCGTCGCCCGGACCGCTAAACGCCTGAGACACGAACTGCAGCACCTCGTCTGAACCAACACCGCAAATCAAACGCGCAGGATCCAGCCCCCAGACCTCGCCAATTGCAGCGCGCAATGACTCGTGATCGGTCGACGGATATAGATGCATGCCCAAAGCGGCTTGCGTCAGCGCCTCAACCGCAGCAGGCGGCGCACCCAACGGGTTCTCGTTTGAACTCAGTTTAAGTACATCTTTCACGCCCGCCAGATGAGACCGCCCGCCTTGATAAAGCGCGATGTCCATAATGCCGGGTTGGGCGGTAATGCGGGTCATGGCAGTGGCCTCGATTGCTGCGTGAGGCTCGTTTTAGGGTGCGGTGGCCTGAGTGGCCAGTGGCAAAAGCGCAAGCAGCAACGCGTTATTTGGCCTTGGCCATCTTCTTTTCGAGCCGCTTTTCGCCTTCTTCAATCACCTTCGCCTCAAACGCCGTCATGAATCCGCTGTCTTTCTCAAGCGCTTTCAGGGCCAGTTTATTCAACGCATCGGGGGATTTTTCGGACCCGGTCATTTTGTCGATAATGCCCTTATACGCAGTTTTACTGCCCAACTCGATCAACTTATTGGCGGCCCCTTTGGTGATATCTGCGCCCTCCTTAGACGCAAACTCAAGCAACTCGGCCTTGGAATGCTTGTTGCCATGCTTGGCCACAAACTTCAGCGACATCTTCTTTTGCATGTGCTTTTGGAAATGCTCTTCGACCAGATCAGCCGAACGGGCCTGCCAACCCTTGTCGAATTTCTCAAGCGACTTGAACGGAACAGAGGCCGTGAGCCCGCCCAATATCGAATTGGCGAGCGCGTCCATCAGGCGCTTTTCATCGATCTTTTTGCCGTCAACGACGTCTTTGGCCAGATTGCCTGCTTCGGCGATGGCGCCTTTGATGATGTTACCCCCGACCGGGGATTCCAGAATTTTCAGCACAACCTGATAGGAGTATTTTTGCAAACGTGTCGAAAATTGGCGCTGGGCCAGCGTCGACACCTTCTTTGTCACTTTGGTAAAGGCCCCCGCAGGCAGGTTCGCCCCCAATCCGGTGGCCACGCCTGTGATGAACATGTTGCCCAGCACCTTTGTGGCGGATTTGGCTGGGTCGAATTTGTCGTTGGCCGCGTATTCACCGATTTCCCCGGCCGAGACTTTCAACCCCTCAACCCCGACCGCTGCCAAGACCTGCGCCTTTTTCGGGCTCATCCCGCGTGTGGTAACAAGATATCCGGTCGCAAGAACTTCGAGCACCATGAACGACCCTTCAGATACGACGGTCGCCCCAAAGGCTCCCCATTCGGCTCGCTTCATGTTCTTGTTGTTATAGTCTGTCCACTCCTTGACGGCGGCCTTGTGCAGCTTGTTGGCCTTGACCACCAAGGTTTTGACCTTTTTCCAGTCCGGCTTGCTGCGGTCCGTCGCTGATTTGACAGACAGCGCCGCTGCGCGCGCATTCAATGCAGCCTTTGAAGACGGCGGATCTGAAAGACCAAAGCCAGTCATGCCGATGGCCACCATCGCATTCAAATACCCATTCTGCCCGGCCAAATTCTCTTCGACACCGCGGATCAGCTTATCAATCGTGTCGCATTCTGAAATCACCGCATCGGCGTTGCGTACTATCTTGTTGCGCACGTCGATTTGCAGGCGGATGAATTCGTCAACATGGATACGGCGAGTCTTGCCGTTCTCTACGACCTCGTAGGCCTCGTAATTTACAATCGTATCGCGATAGGTGAAATATTTGGCAGCACCTGCGTTCCAAGTTTTGTCGCCCGGCACAATCACGCCGTTGATCTTGTCCTTGGCCAGCTTGCCCTTTGATCCTTGGTATACACGTATCATTTTGATCAGGTTGGGGTTCATCTTGCCCTGCATCTTATACGGGGCGCCCTGCGCGATCAGCCACAGCTCCATAGTGGCAATGTCTTTTGGCTTGTTTCCGGGTTTGGGGTCTTTGCACTTTGTGTCGCCCACTGGGGCGGATAATTTATTTTCCATTCAAAAAACTCCAAAAAACAATCGTAAACGAGGTAAAAATTCCCTCTTATGGCGAAACTTTATACGGTGTATGCCGCGTTACAAAGGGTGAAATTCCTTACCTTACATTACACGGCGTTTGGGTGGCACGGCTGGGCGCGTTTTAGGTAAAGGCGCGCTGCGGCGCTGGGTATGATGTTTGCAGAAACAATCGAACAGCGCGAACCCTAGAATAGGGCCAAAAGAACAGGGCACGCAAAAATGCGCACCCTAAGACGTTCAGAGTAAGGTGCGCGTTCCCGCGCACCACACCGTTAGTTTTTAGCGTAGAATTCGACGACGAGGTTTGGTTCCATCATCACCGGATAAGGCACATCGCCCAGCGAAGGAGTGCGCACAAATGTCGCTGTCAGTTTCGAATGATCAACGTCCATGTAGTCAGGCACGTCACGCTCAGGCAATTGTGTGGCTTCCAGAACGGCCGCCATTTGCTTAGAACGATCACGCACTTCGATCACGTCGCCTTCTTTGACGCGATAGGACGGGATGTTGACCTTTTTGCCGTTCACACGGACGTGGCCGTGGTTCACGAACTGGCGGGCCGCAAAAACAGTCGGCACAAACTTTGCACGGTAAACAACAGCGTCCAGACGACGCTCCAGCAAACCAATCAGGTTTTCACCGGTGTCGCCTTTGACACGCTCAGCTTCGGCATAGATACGGCGGAATTGTTTTTCCGTCAGATCGCCATAATAGCCCTTCAGCTTCTGCTTGGCGCGCAGCTGAATACCAAAGTCGGACAGCTTGCCTTTGCGGCGCTGCCCGTGTTGGCCGGGGCCATATTCACGACGGTTGACGGGGGATTTGGGGCGACCCCAAATGTTTTCGCCCATACGGCGATCGAGTTTGTACTTGGCAGCTGTGCGTTTTGTCACGGCTGATCTCCTTCATCAATTTATGCATCATCACCTTGTCCGAAAACCGGCATCCACTTTTCGGGATGATGATCGCGTGAAGGGCGTTGTCCTCTGACCGGATTTTGCCGGACTGACAGGAAACCCCTTGCGGGGGCCACCAACACCAATGAATGCGCGCTTATACGGGCGCAAAGCCCAGAGTCAACGCCCCTTTGGATTCTGCGCCAACGCCGCACATTCTTCATGGCGATAACAAGTCACGATGTGATCGTTGACCAACCCCGTCGCTTGCAAAAAAGCATAGACGATTGTGGGTCCGCAAAACTTGAACCCGCGTGCCTTCAGATCCTTCGATATCTGCGTCGAAAGAGGGGTCATTGGCGGCACATCGGCCTGCGTGGCCCAGCGATTCTGCAGCGGAACACCGTCAAAATAATTCCATAGAAATGTGTCGAACCCTTCGCGCGCGTTCACTTCTTGAAAGGCGCGGGCGTTGGTGATCGCCGCCTCGATCTTGCCGCGGTGGCGGATGATACCTGCATCCCCCAACAAGCGTTTCACATCCGCTTCGCCCCACTGCGCGATAACCTCTGGTTCAAAGCCTGAAAATGCTGAACGGAAATTGTCACGCTTTTTCAATATCGTGATCCAGCTAAGTCCCGCTTGAAAGCCATCAAGGATCAGCTTTTCCCACAAGGTGCGCGCATCATATTCAGGCACGCCCCATTCCGTGTCATGATAGTCTATATAGATCTGCTCAGATCCCACCCAACCGCACCGATCGTCCATGTTGTCTCCCTTTTGGTTAATCGCTCCAATTAGAACAAAATGCTAACTTTAACTCGGTTTTTACGTCCAAGAGGTCAGTGTGACCACTCAGAATCCTCAACCATGTGGGAAATTCATGGCCAATTTTCGTCCCGTCGAAATGCCTCTCGGCTCTGACAACCCGCTCAGTGAGGCCGTGAAGAACCGCGACCGCTACACGTTGTCCATGGTGGAAGAAGCGGTACGCCACAATCAAACCCTGCTGGCCTTCCAACCAGTGATGGTGGCCGGGCAATCCAATCGCGTTGGTTTCTACGAAGCACTCATCCGCGTGATGGACGAAACCGGGCGGATCATCCCAGCCAAAGATTTTATGCCCGTTGTTGAACGTGCGGAACTTGGGCGCGAAATTGATGTGGTCGCGCTGAATATGGGGATGCGAACCTTGCATCAACATCCATCGCTGCGCCTGTCTATTAACATGTCCGCGCGCTCCATTGGGTATCAACGCTGGATGCAAACCTTGAACCGCTGGTTAAAAAGGGACGCATCAGTGGGCGAACGTTTGATTCTGGAAATCACCGAAAGTTCTGCGATGGACCAACCGGAGCTTGTGGTGGATTTCATGGATCGGCTTAGCGCGCGGGGAATTTGTTTTGCGCTGGACGATTTCGGCGCAGGCTATACTGCACTGCGCTATCTAAAGGACTTCTTTTTCGACGTCCTCAAAATCGATATGCAGTTCTGTAACGGAATCTCCAAAGACCCAGACATGCAAGTCCTAACGCAAGCAATGATCGATATCGGGCGACATTTCGACATGTTGGTGGTCGCCGAAGGGGTCGAATGCGTCCAAGATGTCGAAGTTCTGCAACAGATGGGGGTGGATTGTTTGCAAGGGTACTACTTCTGCGCCCCTGAAGTCCGACCAGACTGGCTGCTCGATTCCCGTAAGGGTGGAAAAAAAACCGGCTTGCAGGCCTAAATCCTCGGTTCCCCGTTTGCGAGCCGTCTGCGAATCCGATAACGCAGGTGCAACGCGGGGCCGTCCGGGGTCCGCACAACCTGTCCTTCTCGGTGTGCTACTCGGATCGTCCTCACAGTAACATAAATTGAGGACATAACCCTATGACCAACATCGTCATTGCTTCTGCTGCCCGTACTGCCGTTGGCAGCTTTGGCGGTTCCTTCGCAAATACGCCTGCACACGACCTTGGCGCCACAGTGCTCGAAGCCATTGTTGAGCGTGCTGGCATCGAAAAATCCGAAGTGTCAGAGACCATTTTGGGCCAAGTTCTGACAGCCGCACAAGGCCAGAACCCCGCACGTCAGGCCCACATCAATGCTGGCCTGCCCCAAGGGTCAGCCGCCTGGTCGATCAACCAAGTTTGCGGATCGGGTCTACGTTCTGTCGCGCTTGGCGCACAACACATCCAACTTGGCGACGCAGAAATC